>JAFANN010000336.1 GCA_019232665.1 Caulobacteraceae bacterium
TGCGACGCCACCTATCCCAACATCCTGGTCGAAGGCGCGCGGGTGAGCGCGTTGCTCGACTTCGAGTGGGCGCGCCTGGCGCCGCCCTGGGTCGAGCTCGTCGCCTGGACGCGTCTTCTCGAGGACCTCCGCGAGGAAGGGCTGCACCCGCCGCCGGTGCTGGAGCGGCTCGAGGCGTGCTATCCGGCCATGTTCGACGTTCCGCGCCTGCGCGATCGTCTGTGGCTGAGCGAGTTGGCGTACACCCTGCGCCACATGGTCTTCTGGCCCCCCGACGCCTCCGAGGACCGCCTGACCCGTGACCACCCCCTCCACCGCCTCCGTCGCCTGATCGACGCGCCGATCCCGTGGGAATGAACTCGTCGTTGGAGTGCGTCCCGCTCAAGCCAAATCGCTTGAATGGGGTCACCGTGCCCTGAATTCACGAGCTTCAGCGCGTTCTCATCACGGCGCCGCCTTTTGTGGGAGGTGCGCCGGTCTCACACAGCGCAAGACGTACGGAATCGGACCTAATGGGACGGTCTCTTGCGGAAGCCGTTACGTCGGCGGCTACATGGCAAGACTGTGTTCGAAATCGGGGCCACGCGGCTAAGATTTAGAAACAGCCATGGATGCCAGAAGAAGGCGTCAAATCAACCGTTGCTTTTTTAAACGGAGGGTATCGATGAAAGCGACTGCTTTATTGAGCTTAACTATGGCGGGCGCATTGTTGGGCGGAGGGAGCGCTAGTGCGGCGGCGAAATTCTTCGACTACGTGAAGGTGGTTGTGCCCGGCAACGATACCGTGACGTTCGAGACGTTCAACGAGAACACGGAGAGCTTTGTCGGGCTCACGGGAACCCCGCTCGTTTTCATCCCGGGAACCATCTATCTGACCGAGCCGGGCACCAGCGCGATCAGCGATGTCCTGTCGATCCTTCCGGCGACGAACGGCAGCGTCAACATCTTCTTCGTTTCGGATTCCGATACGGGGCCGCCCGTGCTCCCCCCAGTTGGCACGACCTTGGCCAATCTCCCGGAGACAGGCGGCATCCAGGACGTGAGCCGCTACTTCACGACGGTTCCCGGCGACATCACGGTTCTGGTCGGTTCAGATGTTGAAGCCATACCCGAGCCCGCCACGTGGGTGATGATGTTGCTCGGCGTCGGCCTGACAGGCGGACTTCTGCGCAATCGCGCCAGAATCGCCTCGTCGGCAAGCTAGAGCGCGTCCCGTTCAGGCCGAATCGCCTGAACGGGACTGACGCGCCTCAGATTCACGAGCTCGAGCGCCTTCTCATCGCAAAAGCGGTTCCGCACTTTGCGGAACCGCCCTGATGGCCCGACCGCGTCGAGGCTCGAGCCCGGCGAGACCGGGGAGCCCGGCGGCGCCGCCTCTTCCATGTTCTGTCGCCGCACCAGCAAACATGATTCGACCGCTTTCGGCATGGCGTGGTCGCGCGCACTCCCGGACGTGAGGAATCGACCGCAACATCTCGATTAGGCTCACCTTGCGCCGAGGTGGAGCGGAAGCGCGTCTTCGACCAGGTTGAAGGGCGATCAAGAACCGGCGACGTCCGAGCGGTGGCTTTCTCCCTCAGCCGTTCCGCCTTTCGCGGACCGACAGCTCCCCCGGGAGGGGGAGCAGAGTGCGCCGAGACTCCTACAGCATCGACGGGATCACGCGGTCGGGCGGTTTGTGGCCGTCCATCCAGGTGCGGATGTTGATGATCACTTTGTCGCCCATGTCGAGGCGGCCCTCGATCGTCGCCGAGCTCATGTGCGGCAGCAGCACAACATTGGGGAGCTTGAGGAGCTTGGGATTGACCGACGGTTCGTGCTCGTAGACGTCGAGTCCGGCGCCGGCGAGCTCGCCCCGCTGGAGCATTCCGGCCAGGGCCGACTCGTCAATGATCTCGCCGCGGGCGGTGTTCACGATGATCGCGTGGGGCTGGATCAGCTTCAGCCGGCGCGCCGAGAGGAGGTGATAGGTTGCGGGGGTATGGGGGCAGTTGACGGAGACCACGTCCATCCGGGCGAGCATCTGGTCGAGGCTTTCCCAGTACGTGGCCTCGAGATCCTCGGCGATGCGCGGACTGACGGGTTTGCGATTGTGGTAGTGGATCGCCAGGCCGAAGGCGCTGGCGCGCTTGGCCAGGGCCTGTCCGATGCGTCCCATGCCGACGATGCCCAGGCGCTTGCCCCGCAGGCGCCGGCCGAGCATCCAGGTCGGCGTCCAGCCATGGAAGTCTCCAGCCTGGACGATGTTCGCCCCCTCGACGACGCGGCGCGCGGAAGCCAGTATCAACCCCATGGTCAGATCGGCGGTGTCTTCCGTCAGGACGCCGGGGGTGTTTGTGACGGTGATGCCGTGGGCGTTCGCGGCGGCGATGTCGATGTGATCGACGCCGGCGCCGAAATTGGCGATCAGCTTGAGCTGCGGTCCCGCGCGGCCGATCAGCTCCGCGTCGAGCCGGTCGGTGATGGTCGGGGCGAGCACGTCCGCGCGCGACATCGCCGCCGCCAGCGCTTCGGCGTCCATTGGCGTGTCGTCGAGATTGAGTTCGGTGTCGAAGAGCTCGCGCATGCGCGTCTCCACCACGTCCGGGAGCTTGCGCGTGACGATAACTTTCGGCTTGCGGGGGGCCATGGGCGGGTCTGAATTCGTGCGGTCCAGGGGCGGATCGAAGGCCGGCCGTCCTACCAAGACGGCTTTTTCGAGCCAAGCAAGGACGAACTGCCGAGCCGCCGTCCGCGTCGGGGTCCTGCTCGCTTTGGCGGCCACGCCGCTGGCGGCCTGCGATCGCGGCGACGCCGAAGGCAGCGACTGCCCGGCGGCCGCCCGCGCCAACACGGTCTCGGGCTACTGCGTCCCTCGCTGGGTGAGCCTCAAGCATGACGAGGTCTACGGGCGTAAGGGTCCGGGAAAGGACTATCCGGCGGTGTGGGTCTACCGCGCGCGCGGGCTGCCGGTGCAGATCGTCGCAGAGACCGCCGAGTGGCGCCGGGTCTGCGACCCCTTCGGCGGTGCGACCTGGATCAACCGCTCGATGGTCGCAGGCCGCCGCACTGTGCTCGCGCTCGGCTCCGCCCCGCTCGACCTGCAGAATACGCCTAAGGCCGACGCACCCCACACCGGCCTGATGGCGGCGCGCGCCCTCGCAAACCTCGACCGTTGCGAGAATGGCTGGTGCAAGGTGAAGGTCGCCGGACTCGTCGGTTGGGCCCCCTCGGACCACTTCTGGGGCGTCGCTCCCGCGGCTCAATGTCGTTGAGCGAGGGCGCTGGGGCGTGGTAACCCGGCCCGATGGACGTCGCCACCACGACTCGTTTCGAACTCGAAGATCTCCTGGCCTGCGCCCGCGGCGAGCTCTTCGGCCCCGGAAACGCCCAGCTTCCGGCGCCGCCGATGCTGATGTTCGATCGGATCACCTCGATCGTCGCCGACGGCGGAGCCTACGGCAAAGGCGCGCTCACGGCCGAGCTCGATATCAATCCGGACCTCTGGTTCTTCAAGTGCCACTTCCTCGGCGATCCGGTCATGCCCGGATGCCTGGGTCTAGACGCGATGTGGCAGTTGGTGGGGTTCTTCATGGCCTGGGCCGGAGGTCCTGGCCGGGGCCGGGCCGTGGGCGTCGGCGAAGTGAAGTTCGGGGGCCAGGTGAGGCCTTCGGTCAAGCTCGTCACCTACCGTATCGATTTCAAGAAGGTAATCATCCGCAAGCTTGTGATGGGCGTTGCGGACGGGGTTCTCGAAGCCGACGGGAAACCTATCTATGAGGCGAAGGACCTGAAGGTCGGGCTGTATAGCGCGGCCGATCTGGCCGGCTGACCGCGTCAACTTAAACGAGAGGCGTCACTTGATGCGGCGAGTCGCCGTCACTGGCATGGGCGTGATCTCCTCGATCGGCGCCGACGTCGCCGAAGTGGCCGAGGCCCTTCGCGATGGCCGGTCGGGAGTCGTCGCCGCGCCCCGTTACGCCGAACTCGGCTTCCGCTGCCAAGTGCATGCGACGCCGAAGGTGGACTGGGAATCGCGCATCGATCGGCGGGCCGCCCGATTCCTCGCCCAGGGCACGGCCTGCGGCCACCTGGCGATGGAGCAGGCGATCGCCGACTCGGGCCTGACGCCCGAAGAGGTCAGCCATGAGCGAACCGGGTTGATCGTCGGCTCCGGGGGCCCCTCGACCCGCAGCATCGTCGAGGCGGCGGACACCGGGCGCGGCAACAAGGGGGTGAAGCGGATCGGCCCGTTCGCTGTGCCCAAGGCGATGAGTTCCGGCCCTTCGGCCGCACTCGCCACCTGGTTCAAGATCCGAGGGATCAATTATTCGATCTCTTCCGCCTGCGCGACGTCGACCCACTGCATCGGCGCCGCATACGAACAGATCCAGCTGGGCAAGCAGGACGTGATGTTCGCCGGCGGGTGTGAGGAGCTGGATTGGACGCTGTCGTGCCTCTTCGACGCGATGGGCGCGATGTCGAGCAACTTCAACGACGCCCCGATCCGAGCCAGCCGGCCGTATGACGCCGACCGTGACGGCTTCGTGATCGCCGGCGGCGCGGGGATGGTCGTGCTCGAGGACATGGACCGGGCGAGGGCGCGCGGAGCGACGATCCACGGTGAGATCGTGGGCTACGCCGCCAATTCCGACGGCTTCGACATGGTCGCGCCGTCCGGCGAGGGCGCCGCGCGGTGCATGCGACTGGCCATGCAGGGCGCGGGCGACAGGCAGATCGACTACCTCAACACCCACGGCACCGGCACGCCTGTCGGCGACATCAAGGAGATGGACGCCGTGCGGTCGGTGTTCGGCGATGCGGCGCCCCTGATCGGTTCGACCAAGTCGATGACCGGCCATAGCCTCGGCGCCGCCGGCGCGCAGGAGGCGATCTACTGCCTGCTGATGATGCGCGACGGCTTCGTGGCCCCCAGCATCAACATCGACAAGATCGATCCCGCCTTCGAGGACCTGCCGATCGTGCGCGAGCGCGCGGACCGTCAGATCGAGACGGCGATGTCCAACAGCTTCGGCTTCGGCGGCACCAACGGCTGCCTGATCCTCAGCCGGACGTAGGCGGCAGCCGCCCGCCGAGCGGCCGCGTTCCCCCTACCACGCATCCACGAAGCGGCGAGGGGGGGCGTGGCGTGGCGGGCAGGTGGAGAGGCCCTGAAGGATCCACTTGCGGGTGTCGGCGGGATCGATGACCGCGTCGATCTCCAGCATGGCCGCGACGTTGATCGCCTTGCCGCGGGCGTAGAGGGCGCCCAGCAGCTTGTCGAACAGGGCCTGCTTGGCCTCCGGATCGGTCTCCGCCTCCAGTTCGCGCCGGTAGCCCAGGCGCACCGAGCCCTCCAGGCCCATGCCGCCGAACTCGCCGGTGGGCCAGGCCACGCAGAACACAGGAGCGAGGGTCGAGCCGCCGGCCATCGCCTGGGCGCCAAGACCATAGGCCTTGCGCAGCACGACCGCGAACATCGGCACACCCAGGGTGCTGGCGTTGATGAACAGGCGCGAGGTCTTGCGCACCGCCGCGGCGGCCTCGCTGTCGGGGCCGACCATGAAGCCCGGGGTGTCGACCAGGGAGAGGACCGGCAGGTCGAAGGCGTCGGCGATCTGCAGGATGCGCGAGGCCTTGTCCGCCCCGTCGCAGTCCACGGCGCCGCCCAGGTGCTTGGGATCGTTGGCGATCAGGACCATCGGGCGGCCCCCGATGCGGACGAAGCCGCAGATCAGGCCGGGCGCGAACTCGCGGCGAAGCTCGAGGAATGACCCCTCGTCCACTAGCGTCTCGATGACCGGACGGATGTCGTAGACGCGAAGACGGTTCTCCGGGATCGACGCCCGCAGCCGCCGCTGGTCGGCGACCACCCCCGGGGGCGTACGGCCCTGGAAATAACTCAGGGTCTGCTTGGCGATGCGCGTCGCGTCCGCCTCGTCGTTGGCGAGCACGTCGACCACGCCGTTGGCCGTCTGCACGTTCATCGGCCCGATCTGCTCGGGCGTGAACACGCCAAGACCGCCGCCTTCGATCATCGCCGGCCCGCCCATGCCGATGTTCGAGCCCTTGGTGCAGATGAGGATCTCGCTCATGCCGGCGAAGGAGGCGTTGCCGGCGAAGCAGCGTCCCGAGACGATGGCGATCTTGGGGATCTTCCCGGCCAGGCGCGCGAAGGCCTTGAAGCTGGGAGTCGCCAGCCCCGAGGCGCCTACGCCGTCGGTGTCTCCCGGCCGCCCGCCGCCGCCTTCGGCGAACCACACGACCGGCAGGCTCTGCGTCTCGACGACCTCGAGAAGCCGGTCGGTCTTGCGGTGGTTCATGCCGCCCTGGGTGCCCGCCAGGACGGTGAAGTCGTAGGCGAGGGCCGCGCAGCGCGCCTTCTCGGGCGGGAAGAGGGCGCCATTGACCTGGCCCACGCCGCAGACGAGCCCATCGGCGGGGCTCATCTTCTTGAGCTCCTCCTCGCTGCGACGGCGCCGCTGGCCGGCGAGGGCGAAGGCGCCGTACTCGAGGAAGGTCCCCGGATCGACGAGATCGTCGATGTTCTCGCGCACAGTACGCTGGTTGCGCTCGCGCCGGCGGGCGACCGCCTCGGGACGGGCGGCGTCCAGAGTGATGCTCCAGCGCTCGTTCACCTCGGCGAGGTCGGGTCGAATGTGGTCGAGGTCGACGGCCGCCTGCGCCTCCTCGGCCTCGCCCTCCACTGTCTCGGGCATGAGGAAAAGAACCGGCTCGCCCTTGCCGACCACGTCCCCGCGCTCGACGGCGAACTCCGCGACGCGGCCGCCGCAGGGGGCAACCACCACGTGCTCCATCTTCATCGCCTCGAGGATCGCCAGGATCTGTCCAGGGCGGACCACGTCGCCGGGCGCGACTTCGAACAGACCGACCGTCGCCTGCAGCGGCGCCTCGACGGCGGTGGCGCCGTCAGGCGCGACGCGGGTAAAGCTCACCGGCGCGGTGAAGGCGCCAGGCGCGCCGGCGAAGGGGAAGGTCCGGGTGGGCAATTCCGCGGCGGCGGCGATCAGCTCCGGCGCGTGGGTCTCGACGAACTGCGTGTCCGCTTCTCCCGCGCTCACTTCCGGCGCCTTGAGGATGGCGCGCAGGACGCCGAGGTTCGTCTCCACCCCTTCGATACGGAATTCGGCCAAGGCTCGCTCGCACCGGGCAGTGGCGTGCTCGAGGGTGGGCGCGTCGGCAATCACCTTGGCGATCAGGGAGTCGAAGGCGAGGCTGGCGCCGTAGCCGGCATATCCAGCGCCGTCGACCCGCACGCCCGGGCCCGAAGGCGCCTCGTAGGCGGTGATCACGCCGGCGCTCGGCTGCGCCTCGGCGTCCGGCTGCAGGGTCTCGAGACACACCCGGGCCTGCACCGCATAGCCGCTCGAGCGCGGGGTGTCGGAAAGGCCGAGCGCCGCCAGCGCCTCTCCCGCCGCAAGGCGGATTTGGGTCTGGACGAGGTCGATGCCAGTCACCGCCTCCGTCACCGTGTGTTCGACCTGCAGGCGGGCGTTGGCCTCGATGAAGACGAAGTCGCCCGTCTCCGCGTCGAGCAGAAACTCGATGGTGCCGAGATTGCGGTAGCGGGCGGCGGCGGCGAGGGTGGCGGCCGCCTCCCAAAGGCGCGCGCGAACGGTGTCGGGCAGGTTCGGCGCCGGCGCGATCTCGAGCATCTTCTGGCGTCGCCGCTGGATCGAACAGTCGCGCTCCCCGATCGTCAGGACCCCGGTGCGGTCGCCCGCCACCTGGACCTCGATGTGGCGCGCCTTCTCAATCAGGCGCTCGGCGTAGACCTCGCCCGAACCGAAGGCGAGCTCCGCCTCGCGACTGGCGGAGGCGAAAGCGTGGGGGACCTGGGAGGCCTCGCGCACGACACGCATGCCTCGTCCCCCTCCGCCCGCCACGGCCTTGATCATCATCGCCGAGCCTTCGGGAAGGGACTCGAAGAAGGCGGCGATCTCCTCGAGACCGGCGGCGCCATTGGTGCCGGGCGCCACGGGAACGTTGTTGCGCTGGGCGAGTGTGCGAGCCTTGGCTTTGTCGCCGAAGAGGTCGAGGGCTTCGGGCGAGGGGCCGACGAAGGTGAGGCCGGCGGCGGCGCACGCGCGGGCGAAGGCGCCGCTTTCGGAGAGGAAGCCGTAACCGGGGTGGACCGCGTCGCACCCAGCCTCTCGCGCGGCGGCGATCAGGCCGGCGATGTCGAGGTAGGCGCGCGGACCAACGCCGTCGAGCGCGATCGCTTTGTCAGCGGCCTTGAGGTGCAGCGCGGCGGCGTCGTCCCTGGAATAAACGGCCGTGGTCGCCAGTCCCAGCTCGCCGGCCGCGCGGGCGACGCGGATGGCGATTTCGCCCCGGTTGGCGATCAGCAGGCTGGAAAAGGGCATACAGGCTCCCCCACTCGGCGACGTTCGGCGTTTGCGGAGCGCACCATAGGGTGCGTCACGCTCTTGCGGAGCCCCAGATTCGCGCGTGCGGCGTATTCGACCCTCAGCAAACGGAGCAAGGGCGCGTCGGCCAGGTCGGCCCGTTGATCGCCCGCGCTCCGCGGCGCAATCTGACGGGAACATCATAAGGGGCGGAAACGTGAGTCTATCGGTAATCGGCGCGGGCTTTGGCCGCACCGGAACGATGTCGCTCAAGCTGGCGCTGGAGCAGCTGGGCTTTGGGCCCTGCTACCACATGGTCGAGGTGTTCAAGGGCGGGCCGGACGCCTTCGGATGGTGGGAGGACGCCGCCGACGGCCGGCCGGATTGGCCGCGCATCTTCGCCGGCTACTACTCCACAGTCGACTGGCCGAGCGCCACCTTCTACGCGGAACTCGCGGAGGCCTATCCCGACGCCAAGGTGATCCTAACGCGACGCGACCCCGAGTCGTGGTTCAGGTCCACCCAGGCGACGATCTTCGCCCAGGACATCACCAACCCGGAGAACCCGTTCGAACGCATGGTGACCAAGGTTGTCGGGCGGCTCTTCGACCTGCGCATGCACGACAAGGCCCGCCTGCTCGAGGTGTACGAGCGGCACAACGCCGAGGTTCAGAGGCGCATCCCGGCCGATCGGCTGCTGGTCTACGAGCTCTCCGAGGGTTGGGCGCCGCTGTGCGCCTTCCTCGGCGTCCCTGTTCCCGAGACGCCGATGCCGAAGGTCAACACGACCGAGGAATTCTGGACCTCCCGGGGCCTGCCGGTCCCTGAGCCGGCGACGCCGTCCTAGCGCCAAGAGCGCTCTTCTGAGGAGGGGTGTCGCGCCTCTCTCAAATCCCCGTTCGTCGAACGCCCTGTCGCAGCCGCAGGACGATGGGTTCGGAGGCCAGCACTGCCGCGAGCGCAATCACGGCGGCGATGGCGCAGAGCAGCAGGGCGTGGCGCTCGTCGCCGGGGGTCTGCGTCGCCTCGTAGATGTCGGTGGGCAGGGTGAGGGTCTCGCCGGGAATGGCGGCGGCGAAAGTCACCGTGGCGCCGAATTCTCCGAGAGCGCGGGCGAAGCCGAGGATCGCTCCGGCGACGAATCCCGGCGCGGCCAGGGGCGCGGTGATGCGGACGAAGCAGGCGACGGGCCCAGCGCCCAGGCCGCGGGCTGCTTCCTCGTACTGCGGGTCGATGGCCTCGATCGCCTGGCGGATCGGGCGGATCATCAGGGGAAGGGCCATCACCGCAGCGGCGAGCGCCGCGCCGGTCCAATGGAAGGCCAGGACAATCCCCAGGCGAGACAGCGGACGTCCGAGCACCCCTTCGCGGCCAAACAGCACGAGGAGGGCGAAGCCCGTCGCGACGGGTGGCAGGACGAGCGGAAGCTGGGTGAGCGCATCGAGGACCGGCCGGCCCGGAAAGCGTCCGCGCGCCAGGAGCATGGCGATGCCGAGGGACACCGGCAGTCCCACGACGACGGCCACGGCTGCGACGCGCAGCGAGAGGAGGATCGCCCCGGTGTCGTCCGGCCCCAGCAGGTTCACGGGGCGGGCGCGAGGAGGTCCACCTCCACCCCCTGGGCGGTGAGCTCGCGCACGAACTCCTTGTCCGCCTTCGCCGCGACGATGACGGTGGAGAGGCCGGCCGCCGCGCGTCGCGCGAGCTCTCCGACGTCCGGATTGTCGAGTCTCTCGGCGTCCCGCCGGGAGTGCGCCTCGACCAGGTCCCGCGACTCAGGGCCGGCCGCGACGGCGTCGGCGACGTTCAGCACCCGCACCGCCCGCAGGGAGATAAGATCCGCTTCCCGCGGCGCGAGCACGATGGCGACGCGGCCGGGGCCCGCACCCGTCTCCGTCAACGCGGCCGTGATGGCCCGGGCGGCTCCCTGCAAGTCGCCGCTCTCAGCAGCCCGTGCCGCTGGACCGGAGAGGATGCGCCGAAACAGGGCGCGGCGGGCGGCGAAGTCAGGAAAGGCAGCGCGGATCGCCTCGCGGCGTTCGGCGAGGAGGCGGGCCAGTTCTCCCGCCGCCGGGCTGATCCTCGCTTCCAGCTCCGCGCGCAGCAACGTCGCCATCACCGGCGCCGCGCCGCTCGTGCCCACGGCGGCGACGACCAGGCCACGGTCGACGATCGCGGGCGTCTGGAAATCGCAGAGCGTCGGATGGTCCACGACGTTCACCGGCGCGTGGGCGCTGCGAGCGGCGGCGGCGGCCTCCTGGACAAAGGTTTCGTCAGGCGAGGCGACGAATGCGAGGACCGCGCCCGCATAGGTAGAGGATTCGAACGCCGCCTCGCCCCGCAGGCGGACGACCTCGGCGGGCGAGCCCTCGAACAGGCGCGCCTTGGCCTCGGCGGCCTCGCCCTCGCCGGCGATGACGACCCGGCGATTTTCGAGCGGGAAGAAGGCGGGAAAGGTCTGCATCGGGGCCCCACCCTATCACTGACGGCGTAGCGCAAGCCTAGACGCTTCGCGCCGGGCGCAAGGGGCAGTATCCTCGGGATGAACAAAAAGAGGGTCGGGAATGTCCACCACGCTTCAGATCAACGGCAGGGACGTGCAAGTCACCGCCTCGCCCGACACCCCGCTGCTGTGGGTCCTGCGCGACGAGCTGCACCTGACGGGCGCCAAGTTCGGCTGCGGGATCGCCCAGTGCGGCGCCTGCACTGTCCACCTCGACGGCAAGGCCCAGCGCTCGTGCGTCACGCCGATCGGCATCCTGAGCGGCGTGAAGATCACCACCATCGAGGGGCTGGAGGGCAAGAGCGCGGTCCAGGCCGCCTGGATCCGCCACGACGTGCCGCAGTGCGGCTACTGCCAGTCCGGCCAGATCATGTCGGCAACCGCCCTGCTGTCGGAAAAGCCCAGTCCCACGGACGAAGACATCGACGCCGCGATGAGCGGCAACATCTGCCGCTGCGGCTGCTACCAGCGCGTGCGCGCGGCGATCAAGGATGCGGCGGCGCACGGCTCGACCGCTCCGGCGGAGGTCTGAGCCATGAACGCGGCAGCCAAAGATCTTCCCCGCCTTTCGCGCAGGCAATTCATCACCACAGCTTCTCTCACCGCCGGGGGCGCCCTGGTGGTCGGATGCTCGCCCGCCCAGGTGCTCTCGATCGGCGCGGACACCCCTGTCGGGCCGTTCGGCCCGTTCATCCGCATCGATCCCGACAGCACGGTGACGGTGGTCTCCAAGCACGTCGAGCTTGGCCAGGGCTCCCACGCGGGCCTGGCGGCGATGGTCGCCGAGGAGCTCGGCGCCGATTGGTCGTGCGTGCGAGTGGAGCAGGCGCCAGCGAACGCGAAGCTCTACGCCAACGTCGGCATGGGCGTGCAGGGCACGGGCGGATCCTCGGCGATTTCCAATTCTTGGAACCAGCTGCGCACGGCCGGCGCGGCTGCGCGGGCGATGTTCGTCGAAGCGGCGGCCAAGCGCTGGAACGTCCCGGCTTCGGAAATCACGGTGGCCAACTGCGTTGTCGTCCACCCCTCGGGCAAGCAGGCCAGGTTCGGCGAGCTCGTCGCCGATGCTGCGAAAGTCGCGCCGCCGGCTCACCCGACGCTGAAGAACCCAAAGGACTTCACACTGATCGGCACCGACCGCGTCCGGCGCAAGGACGCGGGCCTGAAGTCGACCGGGACAGCGCGCTACACTCAGGACGTCCACCTGCCCGACCAGCTGACGGCGATGGTGGCCCACTCGCCGCAGTTCGGGGCAAAGTTGAAGGGCTTCGACGCCAGCGCCGCCAAGTCGACGCCCGGCGTGGTTGACGTCTTTGAGATCCCCAGCGGCGTGGCCGTGGTCGCAAACAACACCTGGGCCGCGAAGAAGGGCCGCGAGGCGCTCAAGGTCGAGTGGGACAACTCAAAGGCCGAGACGCGCAGCTCCGCGGCGATAATGGCGGTCTACCACGACCTCGCGGCCGGCCGGGCCGAGCCGCAGAAGGGCTTCAAGTGGTCGGCGTTCGAGACGAAGGGCTCGACCGCGCCCGCGGGGGGAAAAGTGGTCGAGACCGCCTTCGATTTCCCCTTCCTGGCGCATGCGTCGATGGAGCCGATGAACTGCGTGGCGCAGGTAGGCAAGGGGCCGCCCAAGCTCACTTTCGGCTCCCAGATCCCGACCGTGGACCAGATGAACACGGCGATGATCGTGGGCGCCCTGCCGGGCTCGGTGCAGATCGAGACGCTCTACGCCGGCGGCTCGTTCGGCCGACGGGCGAACTTCAAGTCGGACTATGTCTCCGAGTGCGTGCACATCGCCAAGCACGTCGGCGGCGGTCGGCCGGTGAAGCTGGTCTGGACGCGCGAAGATGACATGACCGGCGGTTACTACCGGCCCATGGCCCACCACACGGTGCGGGTCGAGCTGGGCCCCGACGGCCTGCCGCGGAGCTGGCGTCAGCGGATCGTCACCCAGTCCCTGATGAAGGGATCGCCCATGGGCGGCGGACCCGACAAGGACCCGAGCGCGATCGAGGGCGTGAAGGGCTCGCCGTACCTCGACGCCACCCCGAACGTCGACGCCCAGGTCGTCCTCTATGATACTGCGGTTCCGGTGTTGTGGTGGCGATCGGTGGGCGCGACCCACACGGCCTTCGTCATGGAGCACACGATCGACCAGCTCGCCCGGGCGGCGGGCCAGGATCCGATCGCCTACCGGCGCGCCCTCTATCGGAAGGCCCAGTCCGACGATCACCTGGCCGCGCTCAACCTGGCGGTGGAAAAAGCCGGTCCGACGCCGACGCCGGGCTGGACCCGCGGCGTGGCGGTGCACGAGAGCTTCGGATCGGTCGTGGCCCAGATCGCCGAGGTGAAGCTGGAGAACGGGGTCCCGCGCGTCGGACGCGTCGTGACCGCGATCAACTGCGGCACGGCCGTCTCGCCAGACCAGATCGCCGCCCAGATGGAGGGCGGGACGTGCTTTGGCCTCTCAGCGGCGCTGTACGGCCAGATCACGATGACCAATGGTGTCGTCGACCAGAAGAACTTCGACACCTACCGCGTGCTGCGGATGAACGAGGCGCCGACGGTCGAGACCTACATCGTGCCCTCGACCGAAAAGCCGACGGGCGTCGGGGAGCCGGGCACCCCGGTCATCGCTCCGGCGGTCGCCAACGCCCTCCTGGCCATCACCGGCAAGCCCACGTCGAAGCTTCCCTTCGTCCAGCCGACCTGACGCTCTTTCGGTCCGCTGGCGTCCCGCCGCTCAGCGCAGGTCCTCCGGTCTGTCGATATCCGTGAGGACGCCGGGGGAGTCGGTTTCGACAAGAGCGAGGCGATCGCCCAGCGTCTGGAAAAGTCGCCGGGCGCCTTCGTCGCCGGAGGCGCGGGCGAGGTCGGGGATGAGCGTGGCCGCGAACAGCGCCGGGTGACCACGGCGGCCCTGGAAGGTCGGCGCCGCCGCCAGCGCCCCGCCCGCCAGGGCCTGGGCCAGGCGCGGGCCGATGTTGTGAGGGATGGCCGGCATGTCGCCCAGGAAGACGAACACGCCCGCGCAGCCGGGGTCGAGGGCGGCGGCGGCCGTGCGCAGGCTCGCGCCCATTCCCTCGGCGTGATCGGCGGCGTGGATGACCGAAACGCGCGCCGAATGGCCGTTCCTGAGGGCCCACTCGCGGGCGGCCTCGCCGACCTTCGGCTCCGCGCCGGTAACGAGGATCACGCGGCGGACCGGCGCGGCCAGGGCGGCGGCGAGACTCGCCTCTATGAGGAGACCATCGCCCCAGCGCGCCAGGAGCTTTCCGCCGCCGAAGCGTCGTCCGGCGCCCGCAGCGAGGACAATCGCCTCGAAGTCAGGTCCGGCGGCGGCACGATCCCCTGTCCCCACGCCTCAGCCTCTCCTATGTTGAAACGGCGATGACGCCTTACGATGCCGTCTCCGAAACGCCGCCGCGCGCGCCACTGGCCGACAGCCTGGGCCGCAAGGTGACCTATCTGCGCCTGTCGGTCACCGACCGGTGCGACCTCCGCTGCGTCTACTGCATGGCCGAGCGGATGGTCTTCCTGCCCAAGCGCGAGGTGCTGAGCCTCGAGGAGCTGGATCGCGTGACCTCGGCCTTCGTTAGTCTGGGCGTGCGCAAGCTGCGCCTCACCGGCGGCGAGCCTCTGGTGCGCAAGGGGATCATGGACCTGATCAATGGCCTCTCCCGCCATTTGAGATCCGGGGCCTTGGACGAGATCGCCCTGACCACCAATGGGACCCAGTTGGCGCAGTTCGCAGAGGGCCTCGCGGCGGCGGGGGTGCGGCGGGTGAACGTGTCGATGGACAGTCTCAATCCGGCGACCTTCGCGCGCCTGACGCGAGGAGGCGATCTCACCCAGGTCCAGGCTGGGATGGACGCGGCCGTCGCCGCCGGATTGAAGGTCAAGGTGAACGCCGTCGCCCTGGCGCACGACAACGCTGCGGAGATCCCGGCGCTGATTCAGTGGGCGCACGCGCGCGGCTTCGACATCACCCTCATTGAGGCCATGCCCATGGGTGAGATCGAGGCCGACCGGACCGACCAGTTCCTCTCCCTGGCCGCCGTGCGTGAGGAGCTGGCAAGCTACTGGACGCTCGAGGACCTGCCGCTGAACACCGGCGGGCCGGCGCGATACGTGCGCGTCGCCGAGACCGGCGGGCGATTGGGCTTCATCACCCCGCTCAGCCACAACTTCTGCGAGGGCTGCAATCGCGTTCGGGTCACTTGCACGGGGACCCTGCACACCTGCCTGGGCCAGGACGATGCGACCGATCTTCGGGCGGTGCTCCGCTCGGGCGCGTCCGACAAGGAACTGGTATCGGCGATCCGCGATGGGGTGTGGGCCAAGCCCCATGGCCACGATTTCCGGATCGCCCGCGGCGCGGCGCCGGCCGTGGCGCGGCACATGTCGGTCACTGGCGGCTGAACGCGATGGCGCGGGTGCTCCTCTTTGGCCGCCTGGCGGATGTGGCCGGATGGCGCGAGCGCGAGATCGATCCCCTCCCCGACAGTCTCTGCAGTCTGCGAGATCTGCTGGGCCGCGAGGACCCGGCGCTCGCCGAGGCGCTGGCCGGCCGCGGAGTCCGTGCGGCGCTGGATCAGGCCGTGGCGCGCGGCGAGGCCTCCCTCGCGGGCGTCCGCGAAGTGGCGTTCATGCCGCCGATGAGCGGGGGGTGAGGACGCCGTGATCCGGCTCACCCGCGAGGCCTTCGACCCCGGCGAGGCGCTGAACGCGTTCTGCCGCAGGCGCGCCGCAACGGGAGCGGTCGCGAGCTTCGTAGGGTTGGCGCGCGGCACGGGCGCTGTCGGGCCTGCCCTGGAGCTGGAGGCCTATCCAGGCTTCACCGAACGCGAAATCGAGGGCTTTGTCGCACGTGCCGTCGAGCAGTTCGCTCTGCAGGACGCCGCGGTGGTCCACCGCATCGGACCCATCGATGCCGGCGAGGCGATCGTGCTGGTGATGACCGCCGCCCCCCATCGGCGCGCCGCGTTCGAGGCCTGCGACTACCTGATGGACTACCTCAAGTCGCGCGCGCCCCTGTGGAAACGCGAGTTTGGCCCCGACGGCGGGCGCTGGGTCGAGCCCACGGAGGCCGATCTGGCGGACATCGCGCGCTGGGCGTAGAGGCCGGCAAGATAGAGACATGCGGAGGCTTGGATGAACGCCCTCACTGCCGGCGGCCGCTATGACGAGGCTGCCGCTATCGCCCCGGTCCGCATCGCGGTCCTGACCATCTCCGACACGCGCGACGAGGAGAGCGACACCTCCGGCCACGTCCTGGCCGAGCGGGTGAGCGGCGCTGGCCACGCCCTCGCCGACAGGGCGATTGTGCCCGACGACGTCGAGGCGATCCGCGCGCAGATCCGCGGCTGGACCAAGTCCGGCAAGGTGGACGCCATCGTCACCACCGGCGGCACCGGCCTCACCGGCCGGGACGTCACGCCCGAGGCGATCGAGCCGATGTTCGACAAGCGCATCGAGGGCTTCTCGGTGATCTTCCACCTCGTGAGCTACCAGTCGGTCGGCCTCTCGACCCTGCAGTCGCGGGCGCTGGCCGGGATCATCGACGGCGTCTTTGTCTTCTGCCTGCCGGGCTCGAACGGGGCGGTCCGCGACGGCTGGGACAAGGTGATCGCGCCCCAGCTCGACAGCCGCCATCGCCCCTGCAACCTGGTCGAGATCATGCCGAGGCTCGCCGAGAGGTGAGCGGCCTCACCCACCTCGATTCGGAGGGCCGGGCGCGCATGGTCGACGTCTCGGCCAAGCCGGCGACCGCGCGCGAGGCGACGGCGGAGGGCCTGGTGCGGATGTCGGCCGCCACGCGGGACCTAGCCTTGTCCGGCGGCGCCAAGAAGGGCGACGTGCGGGCGGTCGCGGAGGTCGCCGGCATCATGGCCGCCAAGCGCACCTCCGAGCTGATCCCCCTGTGCCATCCCCTGCCGCTTTCGCGCTGCCAGGTGCGGATCGAACCGTCGGATGAGGGCCTGAAGGTCACGGCGACGACGTCGACCACGGGCCCGACGGGCGTGGAGATGGAGGCGCTCACGGCGGTGAGCGTGGCCTGCCTGACCCTCTACGACATGCTCAAGGCGGTCGAGCGGGGGATGACGATCGAGGGCGTACGCCTGACCCGCAAGAGCGGCGGGGCGTCAGGGGACTACGTCGCGCCGTGAAGCTGCTGGCTGTCGAAGAGGCGCGCTTTCGGATACTGGCGGCGGCGAAGCCGCTGCCGGCGGAAGCTGTCCCGCTAGCCCAGGCGTTGGGCCGGGTGCTCGCCGTCGACGTCCTCGCCTCGCGCGACCAGCCGCCGTTCGCCGCCTCGGCCATGGACGGCTGGGCGATCCGCGCCGCCGACGGCGAAGGACCGCGCCGGATCGTCGGCGAGAGCGCGGCCGGCCACGGCTATGAGCGTCCTCTTGGACCCGGCGAGGCCGTCCGCATCTTCACCGGCGCTGCGGTGCCCGCTGGCGCGGACAAGATCGTCATCCAGGAGGAGGCGCGGCGCGAGGGTGACCAAGTTGTCTTCGAGCGTCTCGACGCCGCCGACATGATCCGCCGCCCGGCCATCGATTTCGCAGCAGGCGCGCAACTCCTGACGGCAGGAACGCGCCTTGATCCCTGGCGGCTCGCCCTCGCCGCCGCCGCCGGTCTGCCCGCGGTCACGGTCGCCCCTCGCCCGCGGCTCGCCCTCCTCTCGACGGGGGAGGAGGTGGTCCCGCCAGGAGGATCGCCCGGGCCGTTCCAGATCTTCGATTCGGGGACTACGTCCCTAGGAACGCTCGCCGCCGGCTGGGGCGCGGACGTCTCGCCTCTGGGCATAGCGGGCGACGACGACGCGATCATCGCCGCCGCCGTCGCGGGGGCTGGCGGGGATGTGGTCGTCACCCTGGGCGGCGCCTCGGTGGGCGACCACGACCGGGTGAAGCCCGCTCTCGGGCGGCTGGGCCTGCGCCTTGCGGTGGAGAGCGTCGCCGTTCGTCCGGGCAAGCCGACCTGGTTCGGGACTCTGGACGACGGCCGCCTGGTCCTGGGCCTGCCTGGCAACCCGGCTTCGGCCATGGTCTGCGCCGAGCTGTTCCTGAGGCCTCTGCTGCGGGCGCTGCAGGGGGCGACGCCGGAGTCGCGGCTGGTGCGGGCGCGGCTGACGGCGCCCCTGGGCCCCAACGGCCAGCGCGAGCACTGGATGCGCGCGCGCATGGGCGAAGACGGGACCGGCGGTCGAACCGCCCGGGCCCTGGCCGATCAGGACTCTTCGCTGGTGGCCGTGTTCGCCGAGGCCGACGCCCTGCTGCGTCGTCCAGCTGGAGCCCCGGCCGCCGCGGCCGGGGAGGTCGTCGAGGTGCTGCCGCTCGATCGCATGGCCTGAGCTAAACTTGGCGCGTGGCGCAAGGCCGTGATCTCCGCGAGCACGGCCACGGCGATCTCGAAGGGGGCCTTGCCGCCTATGTCGAGGCCGATCGGCGCACGCATGCGGTCGATGTCGCGCTCGGCGATTCCAGCCGCGGCGAGGCTCGAACGGCGATCCTCCAGTCGGCGTCGCGCGCCTAGCGCCCCGACGTAGAAGGCTTTCGACGGAAGGGCGGCGACAAGACCTTCGTGATCCAGCGCCGCCTCGTGGCTCGCCACCGCAACGGCCGTCCATGGATCGAGCCCGATAGCGGGGAAGGCGGCGGCGGGGTCGTCGCGACTGTAGGCGACGCCTGGGATGGGCGGCGGCTCGACCGGCCCCTTGGGGCGCACGAGCGTCGTCTCGAACCCGTTCTGGACGCCGAGCGCCGCGATAGCCAAGGCCGTGGGATCGCCGCCCATGACGATCAGGCGGGTCTGCGGGTCATAGGGCCGCGCAAATGCGCCCTGCCATCCCTGGGGCGGAGCGTTGGCTGGGCCGCAGGCGCGACGCTCGCCGTCCGTCAGCCACAGAGCCGGCTGGCGCGCGCTCGTCAGCTGGAGAAGCGTGGCCAGGGCCGGGTCGTCTGGGGCGATCCGCTCGAGGAGGATCTCGATCCGAGCCCCACATAGCAGGCGGATGTCGGCCCAGGGGCTGCCCTGGCCGTAGACCAGGCGGCGGGACGGCCCGCTATCGGCAAGAAGCTCGCGGGCGTGGGTCACGACGTCCGCCTCCAGGCATCCGCCGGAAAGGAAGCCGCACACCTCGTCCTCGGTGACGCTCATCTGGTCGCCGACGGGGCGCGGGCCGCCGCCGTCGAGATCGACGATGGTCGCCAGGGCGAGTGGAAGCTTGGAGGCGGCGGCGCGCGCGAGGGCGGGCCGGATGTCGTCGACGAGGCCGAACAGGGGCCAGGAAGGCAGGGTCTCACTCATCAATACGTCCGTTAACTGTCCGGCAACGCTGTCGATACGGCTTCTTTACGCTTGTCGCTCATGTTCGCGACCATCGAACTTCAGGGCTGGGCCGCTTTCAGGGCGTCGAAGACAGAAAATCTGATGCATCCGCTAGTTTCCAAGCTCGGGTTGAGCGCGGCTCAATTCGGCCTCGACGGCGCGGCCGGTCCGCGTACCCGCGGGCCGGAGGCCGAGGTGCGCGAAATGCTCGGTTTAGCCGATCGCGCGGGCGTGCGTCTGCTCGACGCCGGACCAGCCTCAGCCCACGGCGAGGCGGTGATCGGGGCGGTCGCGCCCAGGCCGTGCCGCTTTCGGGTGACGGTGAAGGCCGCGCGCGGCGACAAGGGTCCTGATCTGGTGGAGACCGAAGCGCGCGCCAGCCTCGCCCGCCTTGGCCTCGTCCGCGCAGACTCGATCATGGTCCAGGCCGCCGGAGACCTCTTTGCGCCGTTCGGGCCTGCTCTATGGGATCGCCTCCTCAAGATGCGCGACGAGGGACTGTTCGCGCGCGTCGGGATCTCCGCCTACGCCTCCGACGACCCGGCCGGCCTCGCCCGGCGGTTCAGACCCGACATCATCCAGGCGCCGGCGAGCCTCCTCGACCAGCGCCTCCTGCTCGATGGAAGCCTGGCGCGGGTGCGCGACCAGGGCGTGGAAGTCCATCTGCGCTCGATGTTTCTCAACGGCCCGCTCTTCCGGCCGCCAGGACGAGTTCCGCCCCCCTATCAGGCCGCCGCTGCGCGCGTCTCGCGTGCGCGTCGGATGATCGCCGAGGGCCGCAGCGACCCGCTGCAGGCGGCGCTGGGCTTCGCGCTCTCGCGTCCT
>JAFANN010000365.1 GCA_019232665.1 Caulobacteraceae bacterium
CGAGCGTGGAAGCGGCGGTCGGCGCGATGACGATGCTCACCGGACATCAGGCTTTCTATGGCCTGGTCGCGGAGGCGGACGGGCGGATCATCGGCAGCAACTTCCTCGACGAGCGCAATCCGATCAGCGCCGTGGGGCCGATCACCACTGACCCGCAGCTGCAGAACGAGGGCGCGGGCCGGGCGTTGATGGCCGAGGTCCTGCGCCGATCGCACGAGCGTGGCTTCGCCGGCGTGCGCCTGGTCCAGGCCGGGTACCACTGCCGCTCTCTGGCCCTCTACGCGAAGCTGGGCTTTGGCGCGCGGGAGCAGCTCGCCTGCCTGCAGGGGCCGGCGATCGGAGGCGTGGCGCCCGGCCACGAGGTGCGCGCCGCGACCCCGGCGGACATCGCCGCTTGCCATGTGCTCTGCTTCGAGGTCCACGGCCACGCCCGCGGCGGCGAGTTGGCCGACGCCGTCGCCCGCGGCTCGGCGCGGGTCGTGGAGCGGGACGGGCGGATCACCGGCTATACGACGCAGATCGCCTTCTTCGGTCACGCCGTGGCGAGGTCAAACGACGATCTTTGGGCGCTGATCGCCACGGCCGAAGACTTTGGCGGCCCTGGATTCCTGCTTCCCACCCGCAACCACATCCTGCTCCGGCGGGCGCTGGAGTCGGGCCTCCGGATCACCCAGACCCTCACCCTGATGACGAACGGCCTCTACAACGAGCCCGCCGGCGCCTGGCTGCCGTCGATCGGTTATTGAAGAGGAGAAGCGGCTACGGCTCGTGGTAAGCCGGTCCGATGATCGAGGCGACGCTGCGGGTGACGGAGGCGGACTATCGCCTGCGGTTCCGGGACGCGGCGTTCGGGGCGGATCTGGCGGAGATCGTCGCCGCGCGGCATGGACTGGCGCGGCCGCTGATCCGCAAGGTCGAGGGATCGAACCTCGTCTTCCGCACCGCCGACGGCGACTGGCTGAAGATCAGCCCGCCGTTCTACGGCGACGCGTTCGAGGCGGAGCTTGCGGCGACGGCGCGGGTCGAAGGTCGGCTGTCGCTGCCGATCCCAAAGATCGAGCTCGCCGGCGCGCTGGAGGACTGGCGCTATCTCGTCTCCACGCACGTGCCGGGGGTCGCGTTCGGCGAGCTGGCCGGGTCGCTTGGCGAGGCGGATCTCGAGCAGGTCGCCGACGATCTCAGCGAGTTCATGGCCGCGTTCCACGTCATTCCGCCCGGTGGCTTCGAGCGCAGCTTCGGTCCGTGGGGGCGGTATCTGCGCGCCTGCCTGGACGGCGCGGAGGCGTTGCATGTCGGACGCGGGAACAGCGCCGAGCAGGTCGCGGACATCGTGGCGTTCCTGGCGCCGCGGCGCGCATGGCTGGAGGCGCTGGGGCCGCCCGCGCTGATCCACAATGACCTCACCGACGAGCACGTGATGCTCGAAGAGCGCGGCGGCCGATGGCGCGTGTCGGGCGTGCTCGATCTCGCCGACTCCATGGTCGCGCCGGCCGAGCTGGACCTCATCGGGCCGCTGCTCGCGTTGTTCCGCGGCCAGGGGGCCCCGCAACGGCGCCTCATCGCGGCGATGCGCGTCGATCTGCCGGAGGACGACCGCGCAGGCGCGCTGATGGCGCTCGCCCTGCAACACCGCTTCATGCATTTCCACGACTGGTTCCACCGCGAGATCGCCTCGGGACTCACCAGCGTGGCGCAGGTCGCTGCGGCGGTGTTTCCGCCATAGGGCCGGAGCGTTGGCTGGGCGATTGGACCGACGCCCTCAGTCGAGGCCTGGTCCCTGGGCCTCCCGGGCACGCCGGCCTACCTGACCGGGCCCTACGTGCGAGTTGGCCGCGTCGGCGAAGGCGCCCTCTCGCGCATGATCGACCGCGCCAGCCACGAGCCGCCGCCGCAATCCTGACGCTGGGTTCAGCACGGCTACACTGCGCGGACTGTTGCAAAACCGGCAATTTCATCCATCGTCCCGGGCCGTAGCGAAGCGGAGCGGAGGCGAGAGGACCCAGGGGACTGGAACGGCTATCGCGGTTCACGAACCGCAGCGCCTCGCCCAGTCCCCTGGGTCCCGCATCTCCGCTCCACTGCGTGCGGGATGACGAGCAAAGTTGAATACGGCAGGAGTTTCCCGCCACAGGCGGGATCCGGACCCCCGTTGCGCTCGCTCCCTCGGCGCCGGATGGTTCGGGGCATGAACGTCTTCTTCGCCGGCCTCGCGACCGAGACCAACTCGTTCTCGTCGATCCCCACGGCCGAAGCGGCTTTCGCGCTTGGACAGCGGCGTGGGGAGGCGGTGTTCGGCGATCGCGGCATGTACGGCGCCATGGCGAGGGCGCTGCGCGATCTCGTGGCCGCGGAGGGCGGGGTCGTCTCGCCGGGCCTCTTCGTCTTTGCCCAGCCTGCAGGACCGACGGTGCAGTCCGTGTACGAGCGCCTGCGCGATACGCTGCTGGACGACCTGCGCGCGGCCACGCCGGTCGACGTCGTGATGCTGTTCCTGCACGGGGCGATGATCTCGCAGGGGTGCT
>JAFANN010000211.1 GCA_019232665.1 Caulobacteraceae bacterium
CGCTGACACCCGGTTGGCCGGGCTCCCCCGGAGTCTACCCGACCGTCGGTGTGGGAGGCTTTGTCTACCACAATCAGGATCTGGCGTTCCACGACTGGTTCTACCGGACCCCATCGACCAGCACGGGCGGGAAGTACTCTTTCAAGGGTAACTTCACACATCCCCAGCCCACGATCTGCATGTAATGAGCAGAAATCAGGCGGCGTCTCTGGCGCCGCCTGATCTCCTATCTACTGATCGAATACTTGTCCGTTTTGACGGGCGACTTTCGTTTGCCGGGTTCGGGACGTAGTTCCGCCCCGATGACGCAAAAACTGTCTTGAAACGTGACAACTTTGCTGTTAATTTGTCGGCAATAAGGACCGGGGCGAGGGGCCTCTGGCGTCCGAGTGAGGATGCGAACCATGAACCTCAAGGTGTTTTGCGCGGGCGTCGTCGCGTCTGCCGGTGTCGCCGCTGGCGCGTCAGCCGGCACTGTTTTCAACAATCCATTCAACCTGGTGACCGACAACGGTGACTGCAGCTGGAGCACCACCTGCGCGGCCGACGCCGGTCGCGGCGATGACTTCGCCGCTCAAGAGTTCACCATCACGTCACCCGTGGTGATCACCTCGGCGAGTTTCACCGAACTCGACTTCGGGGTGACGCCAACGGACGTCAACTGGGGCTTCATCGAAGCCAATGGCCCGGGCGGATCGCCCGGAACCATCCTCCAGGCCGGAACGGACAGCGTCTTCAAGGTCCTAAACATGGGCCCCGATCCGTCCGGCTGCTGCCTGATCGAGCAGGGCTTCTTCGGCGTGGGCCCGATGGCGCTTGGTCCCGGGACCTACTACTTCGCGCTGCAAGGCATCTCGTCGACCTTCTACACCTACCTGGGCGAGGGGGTCCTCACGAGCGGGGCCTATGAGACCATGGACGGAGGCGTCACGTGGACGCCGAACTACGAAGGCTTCCCAAGCGTCTCCATCGGCCTCTACACGGTGCCGGAGCCGGCCTCCTGGGCCTTGATGCTCCTCGGCTTCGGGCTTGTCGGCGGGGCCCTGCGCCGCCGCTCGGCCACGGCCACCGCCTGACCACCGAGATCCGGCCGCGCGGGTCCGACAAGGACCGGCGCGGCCGGTTCGAGACAGTCGCAAGCGCTGGGCCTCCAACCCAGCGCTGGATTTATTCCGCAATCGGGCTCAAATGCTCGCGGGGTCCCGGCGGCGTGGCTTGGGACCTCGGGGGCGTATTTCGGATGCGGCGCTCTGCCTCTGCATTTATGGCCTGCCTGTTGGCGTTGGCTCTTTCCATCGGGATCGGGTCGCGGGCCGCAATGGCTGAGGTCGTCGTCGGCCCGACCTCCCTCACAGCCATTAATCTGAACACGACATCCACGGGCGAGACCCGCGTCGTGTTCACCTTCAGTCAGATCCTGACCCAATTCTCCGTCCTGTCGAACGACGACACCCATCCGGTCATGAGGCTGGAGAATACCGCGCGCGGTGGAGGCGCCACGCTCGGGCCGGGTTCACACGGCCTGCTGACCGGCCTGCAGTTCGAACAGCACGATACTGCGCTGAGCATCACCTTCACCGGCTCCCAGCCAATTCACCTCGAGGCCCAACCGGCCCCTGGCGGCAAGAGCCTGGCCATCGTCATCACGCCCGCCAAGCCGGCGACCGTGGAGGCCGCCGGTCCGGCCGGTCCCCTTCCCGCGCACGTCGACGCCAAGACGGGAGAAGACGAGTTCCTGATCGTCCCCCTGAAGTACGCGGACATCAGCGAGGTTGTCGGCCTGCTCAGCAACGGGGCGGCGATCAAGCCGAACGACAACTTCACGCCCCAGGAGCCCGCATTCGGATCCGCGGGAATCGGGGGCAATGGCTACGGCCAGACCAACAACAGTCTCGTTCCCCCGCCTAGCCTTCTGAACCAGACGGCTTCGGATACGGCCCTGGGCCAGCGGGTCGACGACGTCATCGGCGTCGATCGCAGGCTGAACGCGATCGTGCTGCATGGGCCGCCCGATCTGGTGGCGCGGCTGAAGGCGCGGATCGACGCGATCGACGTACCCGTGCAGAGCGTCGTTCTCGAGACGGTCTTCGTCGAACTCACCAAGACGGGGGCGAGGAATCTCGGCTTCGACTTCAACAATTCAAACGGCCAGATCGCCGTGGGGACGTTCCAACGTGGCACCTACCTCGCAGGTCAGACGGGCAACGGCATAGATGTTGCCGGGTACGGCAGCTTCTCGGTCCAAGCCGCGATTTACGCCCAGGTGCAGAAGGGCGAGGGCCGGATCGTGTCGCGCCCGCGGATCTCGGCGCAGAGCGGTGGGACGGCGAAGATCATCACCGGCGACGCTATTCCGATCCTCACCTCGATCGCACTATCGGGGGTCAACGCGGTCTCCCAGCAGGTCCAGTACGTGACGGTCGGCGTGACCCTCCAGATCGCCCCGCGCGTCACGACAGACGGCTATGTCACCTCGCACATCTTCGCCGAGGTCTCGAGCGAGACCGGCACTTCGCAAGGCTATCCCACGATCAGCCAGCGCGAGGCCTCTACGTCCGCGACGGTCAAGGACGGCGATTTCTTCGTCATCGGCGGACTGACCCAGGATAGCCACCTGGTCACCAAACAGCGCGTTCCGATCGCCGGCGACATTCCGGTGGTCGGGGAACTGTTCAAGCTTCACCAGGAGAGCAGTTCCAAAACCGACCTCTACATCGTGGTCATGCCGCACATCGTGGGTCCGGAGGACGCTGCGATCGCAAAGCAGGACGCCGCGAAGTAGCCGCCAGCTCCAGCTAGGCCTCCAGGATCTCGTACGCCGGCAGGGTCAGGAACTCCTCGAACTCCGGCGCCAGGCTCATGCGGGCGAAAAGGTCGATGGCTTCGGCGAAGCGACCGGTCTCGAAGCCAGGCAGATCCGCCTTCAGCGCCGCCATCTCCTCGCGCAGGGTGCGCTTGAAGAGCTCGGGCGTGACGGTCTGGCCGTCGTCCAACTTCGCACCCCGTTGCAGCCACTGCCAGATCTGGGCCCGGCTGATCTCCGCGGTCGCCGCGTCCTCCATCAGGTTGTAGAGCGGCACCGCTCCGCGGCCCCGAAGCCAGGCTTCGATGTACTGGACGCCGACGCGGATATTGTCGCGCAGACCCGCCAGGGTCCGCACGCCATCGTGCACCTTCAGCATCGCCTCCCGATCGATGGTCACATCCTCGCGCAGCTTTCCAAGCTGGTTGGCGCCCGGCATGAGACGGTCGAACACCTCCATGGCTACAGGGACGAGGTCCGGGTGGGCGACCCAAGTGCCGTCGTGGCCGTCGCCGGCCTCCCGTTCCTTGTCCGCGCGGACCTTGGCGAAGGCCGTCTCGTTGACCGCGGGATCGCCGCGGACCGGGATCTGGGCGGCCATGCCGCCCATGGCGAAGGCCCCGCGGCGGTGGCAGGTCTTGATCAGGGCGAGCGAATAGGCGCCGAGGAACGCCTTCCCCATCACCATGGCCGAGCGGTCGGGCGTGAGGGCGTCGGCCTGGCGGCCCAGGCGCTTGATGTAGGAGAAGATGTAGTCCCACCGGCCGCAATTGAGCCCCGCCATGTGCTCGCGCAGCTCGTAGATGATCTCGTCCATCTCGAACGCCGCCGGCAGGGTCTCGATCAGCACCGTGACCTTGATCGTCCCCTGCGGGACGCCCAGGGCCTCCTGGGCGTGGACGAAGACGTCATTCCACAGCCTCGCCTCGAGGTGTGATTCCATCTTCGGCAGATAGAAGTAGGGGCCCGTGCCGACGGCCAGCAGCGCCTTGGCGTTGTGGAAGACGTATAGCCCGAAGTCGAAGAGCGACCCGCTCATCGGCTCGCCGTCCACGACGGCGTGGCGCTCGGGCAGGTGCCAGCCGCGCGGGCGCACGATGAGCGTCGCGGGCTTCTCCTTGAGGGCGTAGGCCTTACCGGTGGAGGCATCAGTGAAGTCGAGCTTCCCGGCCCACCGGTCCATCAGGTTGATCTGGCCTTCGACGATGTTGGCCCAGGTCGGAGACGTGGCGTCCTCGAAGTCGGCCATGAACACCTTCGCCCCCGAATTGAGGGCGTTGATGATCATCTTGCGGTCCACCGGTCCGGTGATCTCCACACGGCGGTCCTGCAGGTCCGCTGGGATCGGCGCCACGCGCCAGTCACCGGAGCGGATGGAGGCGGTTTGCGGCAGGAAGTCCGGCTTCTCGCCAGCGTCGAACCTGGCCTGCCGCGCCGTGCGCGCGGCCAGGAGTTCGCGGCGGCGCGCGTCGAAGCGACGGTGAAGATCGGCGAGGAAGTCCAGCGCCTGGGGTGAGAGGACCTCGGCCGCCCGGCCTTCCACGGGCCCAAGGATCTCGACGGACGTGAGGCTCGCCGAATCGGCCATGGCGGCACGCGCTCCTGATGGTGTCACTCAATTTCGAGGCGGCGCTGTAAGCGGACCGCCGGCGGATGTTCGAGGGACCAGCCAAAGGCCGGTCCCTCTCACACATCCTAGTATGCCGCGGCCTTGACGGTCTCGGTCTTGAACTGCGCCGTCTCCGTCGAATCCGCCAGCGCGGTGGTGGAGGACCGGCCGCCGGAGATAACCATGGCCACCTCGTCGAAATAGCCGGTGCCCACTTCGCGCTGGTGGCGCGTGGCCGAGTAGCCCTGCGCTTCGGCCGCGAATTCCTTCTGCTGCAGTTCCGAATAGGCCGCCATACCGCGGTCCTTGTAGCCGAGCGCCAGCTCGAACATGCCCATGTTCAGGCTGTGGAAGCCGGCCAGGGTGACGAACTGGAACTTGTAGCCCATGGCCCCCAGCTCACGCTGGAACTTGGCGATGGTCGCCTTGTCGATGTTGGCTTCCCAGTTGAACGAGGGCGAGCAGTTGTAGGCCAGCAGCTTGCCCGGATACACCTTGTGCACCGCTTCGGCGAACTCGCGGGCCTCCTCGAGGTTGGGGTGCGAGGTCTCCCACCACAGGGCGTCGGCGTACTTCGCATAGGAGAGGCCGCGGGCGATGCAGTGCTGCAGGCCTGTGCCGTCCTTCAGGCGATAGAAGCCCTCGGCGGTGCGCTCGCCTTCCTCGATGAAGGGCCGATCACGCTCGTCGATGTCGGAGGTGATCAGTTTGGCCGACTCGGCGTCGGTGCGGGCGAAGGTCAGGGTCGGCACGCCGCAGACGTCCGCCGCCAGGCGCGCGGCGATCAGGTTGCGCTCGTGGGCGGCGGTGGGGATCAGCACCTTGCCGCCCATATGCCCGCACTTCTTCTCGCTGGCGAGCTGGTCCTCGAAGTGGACGCCGGCCGCGCCCGCCTCGATGAAGGCCTTCATGATCTCGAAGCTGTTGAGCGGACCACCAAAGCCCGCCTCGGCGTCGCCGACGATCGGCAGGAACCAGTCGCGCTTGGCGCCGCCTTCGGAATGCTCGACCTGGTCGGCGCGCTGCAGCGTGCGGTTGATCTTCCGCGCCAGTTCCGGCGCCGAGTTGGCCGGATAGAGGCTCTGGTCGGGATACATGGCGCCGGCGGCGTTGTTGTCAGCCGCAACCTGCCAGCCGGAGAGGTAGATCGCCTGCAGGCCGGCCCGAGCCATCTGCATGGCCTGATTGCCAGTGACCGCGCCCAGGGCATTGATGAACGGTTCGCTGTGCAGCGACTTCCAGAGGCGGTTCGCGCCACGCTCGGCGAGGGTGTAGGCAATCGGAACCGAACCGCGGAGCTTCTCGACGTCGGCAGGCGAATAGGGGCGCTCGACATTGTCGAAGCGACCGGCCGGCGCGCCCGGAACCAGGTGCTGGAAGCTCGTCATCGTCTTAAGTCTCCTTGCCGCAACGTCCTGTGCGCGGACTTTCGTTTAAACGCGCGCCCCGAGCTGGTCACAAGCGTCCCTTTGCGGTGAAAGGAGAGGTTGTAAAAACGCGACTTGTGCGAGTCAGGCAATTTGTGACAAAACGAGAGCCATGCCCGTCGCGCCGACTGACCGGAAACTCTTCCTGGGCGCGCGCCTGCGCAGGATCCGTCGCGACCTCGGCCTCACCCAAACCCGGATGGCCGAGGACCTTGGCGTCTCCCCGAGTTATCTCAACCACCTGGAGCGCAACCAGAGGCCGCTCACGGCGCAGATCCTTCTGCGCCTGGCGCAGACCTACGACATCGATGTCCGCAGCCTTTCGGGCGAGGCCGACGCGGGCGGCGTGCAGGACCTGGCCGAGGTTCTCGCCGATCCCATGTTCCGCGACCTGGCTGTTCCACGGCACGAGATCGGGGAGGTAGCCGAGAACGCGCCAGGCGTCGCCGAGGCGCTGGTGCGCCTTTACCGTTCGCACGACGAGTGGCGCCGGGCAGGCGGAGCCGTCGGCCTGGAGGGAGGCCCAGCCGGCGCCGCGGCAGGTCTCATCACTCCGTCGGAGTGGGTCACATCCTATTTCCAGGCGCAGAAGAACTTCTTTCCCGAACTGGAGGAGCTGGGCGAGGCCCTGGCCGCCGACACCGGTTCCGATCCGCAAGCATTCGCCGGCGCCGCCCGCGAGCGCCTGCTGGAGCGCTTCTCCGTGGCCGTGCGCGTTGCTCCCAGCGAATTCCTGCCTGACGTCGTGCGTCGGTTCGACCGCCACAGCCGCCGCCTGATCCTGTCCGAGCGCCTCGACGGCGCCGGCCGCACATTCGCGATCGCCTATCAGCTCGGCATTCTCGAGCACGAGGAGACGCTGTCGGCCCTTGTCGCGCGCGCCGCCCCGCCCGACCGAGCCACCGCTTCTCTGCTGAAGGTGTCACTCGCCAACTACCTGGCGGCGGCACAGATGATGCCGTACGAGCCCTTCCGCGACCTCTGCGAACGCACGGGCTATGACGTCGAGCTCGTGCGCACCCGATTCGGCGCCGGATTCGAACAGGTCTGCCATCGGCTGACCACGCTTTCGCGGCCGACCGCTCGCGGCATCCCGTTCTTCATGATGCGCGTGGACGCCGCTGGGAATCCGTCGAAGCGGTTCGCCGGCGGCGCCTTCCCGTTTTCCCGCTTCGGCGGCGCCTGCCCCAGGTGGAAGATCCACGCAGCCTTCCGGGCGCCGGGGAGGATCCTCACCCAGATCGTCGAGACCCTCGATGGCGCGCGCTATTTCACCTTCGCCCGGACGGTCCGCCGCGTGGCCCCGCCCCACGGCGAAGAGGATGCGGAGCTGGCGATCGGCGTGGGTTGCGAACTCAAGTTCGCCGGTCGCCTGGCCTACGCGAAAGGCCTCGATCTCGAGCATCCGGCGGTGACACAGATTGGACCGGCCTGTCGCATCTGCGAAAGAACCGGCTGCCCTCAGCGCGCGGCGGAGCCGGTGAACCACGGCCTCGCCGTCGACGAGTATGTCAAAACGGTTTCACCGTTCCCCTTCACTTGATCTTTCGCGCACGGCGATTTGACTTAGCGCGCCCCCGACTAAAACCAGAAATTTTCGGTGCACTTTCTACGTCTTAGGCGTGAATCGGCCACGCCACGTGCAGGTCCGCACGCTGCACTGCGGCGCAAACGCCACACTGCCTGACATATCCTCGCTATCGCACAACGCCCGGGCTTGATTGCCGTTTACGGTAACGTCAAACCGCCGCCCCCAATGCGTCCGGAAGCCGGACGCCAACGTGCGGACGTCGCGGCCAAACGGGCCGCGCAGGAGGAGACGGATGAAGCGGCAAGCGTGGTTGATGTCTGGGGCGATCGGTGTCCTGGCTATGATGGGCGGGACGACCTGGGCTCAGACCGCCAGCGCGCCCGTCGCCGCTGCCGCCCCGGCAGCGCCTGCCGCCGGATCGGACGAAGCAGCAGCGACGGTGGGCGAAATCGTCGTCACCGCCGAGAAGCGTGAAGCCAACATCCAGAACGTTCCGGAAGCTGTCACCGCGTTCACTGCCAAGGACCGGAACATCAGGGGCATCGAGACCGTCCAGGACATCACCAACTTCACGCCGGGCCTGGTCTATTCGAGCCAGCTCGACCGCCCGGCGATGCGCGGACTGTCGCGCGACACGAACCTGTACACCGCCGACTCCGCCGTCGCCGTCTACTATGACGACTTCTATTCCAGCTCGACCTTCCTCGTCGGCCGAGACGACATGCTGATCGACCAGGTCGAGGTGCTGGAAGGCCCTCAGGGCACCCTCTACGGCCGCAACTCGATCGGCGGACTGATCAATACGATCTCCAAGCGCCCGCAGGACGATTTCGGCGGCGAGGCGCGGGCCATCGTCGGGAACTACGGCTACACGAAATTCGAAGCCACGGTGACAGGGCAGATCGCGCCGCACCTCGACCTTCGCCTGAGCATGTACGACGAGAACCAGACGCAGGGCTGGATCCAGAACATCGCTCCGGGACGCGCGAGCGAGGGCGGCATCCGGCACGACCCGTATGGAGACGTCCAGCTCGAGTACAAGAACAACAACGACGACATCTGGTTCGACGCCTATGTCGTCGGTTTCAACAACGACCGCGGCGGCCCCGGCGCCCTTCTCGGCACGCCCACCTCAGGACCGTATGGCACGGCTCTGACCACGTGGGACCAGCTGACCTTCAACCCGAACTTCCCCTACGGCGGCGGCGCTGTCCCGGGTTCGGTGGTCGGCCAGATCGGGACGAACAACCCGGCGATCAACAACCTGCGCACCATCGCCCAGAACGCCGACACGACGGTGAACCTGAACAAGGCCTACACCTTCACCCTGCACTGGACGCACCATTTCGACGGGTTCGACGTGAAGTACGTCGGCGGGTACAGCCAGTACCACTACACGCTGCACGATCCCTACTTCAGCAACGACAACTCGCCGATCACCCAGTACCAGGTGCCGATCACTCCGTTCAGCCCGACGACGTCGCCGTCCAAGGAGCTCTGCGCGCTCGGACAGCTCGGGCTCGGACCGCTGGCCGGAACCCACTGCGGGCCGTTGACAGTCAACCCAAAGAACATCTTCACCTTCGAGACCCAGACCGACTGGTTCAGCCACGAGATCACCTTCTCGTCGACGACGAACAAGCCACTGCAGTGGATCGCCGGCCTGTATTATTACAACGAGTGGGACAGCAACACGCAGTCGGACAATTTACCCGACCAGGCGCAGCTGGCCGCGCCACTCAATGTCCTGACGCAAGCTCCGGCCCTGCCCAACCCGAGCCAGGACGCTTTCTCCCTCAACTATCAGGACCGCATCCAGAGCGCGGCGGCGTACGCCCAGGTCGATTACAAGCTCTCGTCCAAGCTCAAGCTGACCGGCGGCGTGCGCTATACGATGGACTGGAAGCACGCGCAGGAGGAATCCCGCTACGTCTACTTCGGCTCCGACGTCTACGCCGGCACGCCGTTCGCGGGGATCTTTACGCCGCAGAACTTCGGCTCCGACCTGCCCGCGTTCGACATCACCCAGAGCGAGATCTCGTTCGCGCCGGGCAAGGGCATCTGCAGCCTGCCGACCCTGCAGACCTCGGGCAGGTTCGCGGGCGACTACGCTCGCTGCCTGAGCGACCACTCGCAGGCCGTGACCGGCACGGCGGGCGTGGAATGGACGCCTGACGACGACACGCTCGTCTATGCGCGCTACAACCGCGGCTACAAGGCGTTCGCCTTCAACGCGGGTTATCTCTACGCCAACCCTGAGTCAGCCCCCGAGTACGTCAACGACTACGAAGTCGGCTACAAGCGCACCTTCGGGCGCACCTTCACCCTGGACGCCGACCTCTTCTACTATGACTACCGCAACGCCCAGGTGCCGATCGGCGTCCCGGCCAATGGGATCGAACTGACCGAGTTCATCAACATCCCGCGCTCGGTGTCCGACGGCGGCGACCTGACGGCCTACTGGCGTCCGATCCGTCCGCTGACCCTCAGCCTGACCTACGGCTTCGACCACACGGCCATCCAGAGCGGTTGCTCGGCGGTCGGCGGCGTCGGGGTCGGCTCGTGCTTCGTCGACGCGCTCGATCCCTTCGGCACGGCGCCGGGCGCACGTCCGGTGGCGCCGGCCGGCGCCTACGCGGCCCAGACGGTCAAGGGTGACGAACTTCCCCAGGCGCCGGAGAACAAGATCGCGCTCAACGCGACCTACACCTTCGAGTTCGACCCGGGGAACCTGACCTTCTCGGGCACCTATACCTGGCGTGACAAGTCGTACGCGTCGATCTTCACGCGCAGCTACTACGAGGCGCCTTCGTGGGACCAGGTCGACCTGCGGGCCACTTGGAGCGGCGACCACGATCGCTACGAGGTGATCATGTTCGTCCGCAACTTGTTCAACACTCTCGGCTATGACGCCGCCGCGGCCGGCTACATCTCCCAAAATCCGGTGGGCAACACCGGGGCCGGCATCACCCAGGTCTCCGCCTACGACCTGACGCCGCCGCGCACCTTCGGCGCGGAGTTCCACTACAAGTTCTAACTTGGTTTCTCCGCAGCCCCCGCAGCGCGGGGGCTATCGGGCGGCGGCGCTCCAGCGGGCGCCGCCGTTTTTTTAGGCCACGCGGCGGCGTTTGACGTCTGCAAGGACCTCGCGGGCGGCGTTGCGGCCAGGCGCCCCGGTCACCCCGCCGCCGGGATGGGTGCCCGCGCCGCACTGGTAGAGACCCCTGATCGGCGTGCGATAGTCCCCGTGCCCCAGCACCGGCCTGGCGCTGAACATCTGGTCCAGGCTGAGCGCCCCATGCATGATGTCGCCGCCCACGAGCCCGAAAGTGCGCTCGAGGTCGAGCGGTGAGAGGACCTGGCGTCCCAGGACGCTTTCGCGAAAGCCAGGGGCGTAAGTTTCGACCGTGTCGATCATCAGGTCGGCGACCTCGTCGCGGCAGTCGTCCCAGGAGCGCCCGTTCGGCAGCTCAGGGGCGACGTGCTGGCAGAACAGACTCGCCACGTGACGCCCGCGGGGCGCGAGGGTGTCGTCGAGGGTCGAAGGAATCAGCATTTCGACGATCGGCTCGCGGGACCAGCCATAGGCGCGGGCGTCGGCGTACGCCTTCTCCATATAGCGGAGCGATGGCGCGATGATGATGCCGCCCGTGAGGTGATCGTCGCCCTCCGGGGCGCCGGTGAAACGCGGAAGCTCGCTGAGCGCCAGGTTCATCCTGAACGTCCCCGACCCGCAGCGATAGCGGGTGATGCGCTCGCGGAAATCCGGGGGCAGGACGCCAGCGTCAAGCAGGCGACCGAACAGCAGCTTGGGGTTCAGGTTCGATACGACGATGTCGGCCAGCACCTTCTCGCCGGCTTCGGTCAACGCCGCCACCGCTCGCCCGCCGTCGGTAAGGACCTCGGCGACTGGCGCGTCCGTCCGAATCTCGACCCCGGCTTCGCGGCAGGCCGCGGCCATGGCCTGCGTGATCGCGCCCATGCCGCCGATCGCATGTCCCCAGGCGCCTTTCTTTCCGTTCACCTCGCCGAACACGTGGTGGAGCAGGACGTAGGCCGAGCCTGGCGTGTAGGGAGAGGCGTAGTTCCCCACGACGCCGTCGAATCCGAACGCGGCCTTGATCGGGTCGCTCTCGAACCAGCCGTCCAGCCAATCGCCGGCGGACTGTGAAAAGAGCGCCAGCAGGTCGCGTCGGGCGGTCAGGTCGAGCTTGGCCAACCGCCGAGCCACGCCTCCGCTGCGCATGAGCTGCTCGAGGATTTCGACGACGCCGCTTCCGACTGGCATGTTCGGCGGGGTTTCCAGCACCAGGGCGCGCAGGACATCGGCAATGGCCTCGAGTCGCTGGCTGTAAGCGCCGAGCCGCTCGGCGTCGCGCGCGGAGAAGCGCGCGACCTCAGCCTTGGTGCGACCCTCGCCGACGACCAGGTGGTCGCCGCCAGGCAGGGGCAGATAGTTGGCGACGCGGCGCTCCACGATCCGCAGCCCATGTCGGGCGAGATCCATGTCCGTCAGGACCGCGGGATTCAGCAGCGAGACCGTGTAGCTGCAGGTCGAGTTGCGGAAACCGGGATGAAAGGTCTCGGTGACCGCCGCGCCGCCGACGATCGGCCGCCGCTCGAGCACCGTCACCTGCAGGCCTGCACGCGCGAGATAGAAGGCGCAGGTGAGGCCGTTGTGGCCTCCGCCGATGATTACTGCGCGCCGCGCCTTCATGTCGCTTTCCTGACTGCCCCGACAAAAAAACGTGCGGTTTGGACCATATTCCGCCGCTGTCAACACTCTTTTACAATCGGACCATCGACGATTGCGGCGCCTGCGCCACACCCATGGAAAACGGAAGGCGCGCCTTCGGCTTGTGTGTTGACGCTGACGTTAGCGTCGTTGCAGCCTTGGAACGTGAGAACGGGGCGTGCGGGGGCTTAGACCCCGGCACTTCAGACCCCTCCTGACCAGGTAGGAAACGTGAACGCGCGGTGCGTGTCGCCGACGCGAGGGAGGATTCATGCGGAAGAACACCTTGTTCATGGCGTGCGCCGTGGCTGCTCTGTCGGCCGGCGGCGGCATCTTGGCGCCGACCGCTGCTGCTGCTGCGCCGGCCGCAGCACCTTCCAGCGACCTCGGCACGACCGTGGGCGAGATTGTGGTCACCGCCGAAAAGCGTGAAGCCAACCTTCAGTCGGTGCCCGAGGCCGTCACCGCGTTCACCGCGCAGGACCGCAACCTGAAGGGCATCTCGACCGTCCAGGACCTGACGAACTACACGCCGGGCTTCACCTATTCGAGCCAGCTCGACCGCCCGGCGATGCGCGGCCTCTCGCGCAGCACCAATCAGTACACGGCCGACTCCTCGGTGGCCGTCTACTACGACGACTTCTTCTCGAACTCGACCTTCCTCGTCGGTCGCGACGACATGCTGATCGACCAGATCGAGATCCTCGTCGGGCCGCAGGGCACCCTCTATGGCCGCAATGCGATCGGCGGCCTCATCAACACCCTGTCCAAGCGACCCCAGGATGAGTTCGGCGGCGAAGTGCGGGCGATCGCCGGCAACTACGGCTACACCAAGTTTGAGGCCACAGTGACCGGACCGATCGCGCCCCACCTCGACTTCCGCCTCTCGATGTACGACGAGAACCAGACCCAGGGCTGGCTCCGGAACGTCGTCCCGGGCCTGCCTTCGGAGGGAGGCATCAAGCACGATCCCTACGGCGATGTTCAACTCGAGTACAAGAACGACAGCGACGACGTCTGGTTCGACAGCTACGTCGTGGGCTTCAACAACGACCGCGGAGGTCCGGGATCCCTTCTGGGAACGCCGACCGCCGGTCACTACGGCACCGCGTTCACGACCTACGGCGAGCAGAACTTCAACCCCAACGCGCCATATAGCCCGCAGAATTACTTCAACCCGGCCAATCCGCTTGTCGGCGGTATCATTCCTGGTTCAGTGGTCGGGATGATCGGAACGGACAACCCGACGATCGGCAACATTCGGGACTTCGCCCACAACACGGCGACAACGATCACGGTCAACAAGGCGTACACGTTCACGCTGCACTGGACGCACCACTTCGACGGCTTCGACGTGAAGTACGTCGGCGGTTACAGTCAGTACCACTATGAACTGCACGACCCGTACTTCAACAACGACAATTCGCCGATCTCATCCTATCAGATCCAGCCCGGGGCGGCGTGCGCGCTGTACGGGCCCGCCCTAGGAATTCCGGCGGCCGCCGCCTGCTCGCCGCTGACCGTCAATCCGACGCAAGTGTTCAGCTTTACGACGCAGACGGATTGGTGGAGTCACGAGATCACCTTCTCGTCGACCTGGAACAAGCCGCTGCAGTGGGTCGCCGGTCTCTATTACTACCAGGAGACCGACAACAACCCCGAGACGGATTGGGTGCCGGATCAGCCGCAGGTCGCCTCGCCCATCGACGCGGTGACCCAGGCGCCGTCGCTGCCGAACCCCAGCCACGACGAATTCCTGCTCGACTACCAGGACCGCGTCCAGAGCGCCGCGGCCTACGCCCAGGTCGACTGGAAGATCACGCCTCACCTCAAGCTGACTGGAGGTTTCCGCTACACTCTCGACTGGAAGCACGGGACCGAAGAGTCGCGCTACATCTACTTCGGCGAGGACGTTTACGCCGGCACGCCGTTCGCGGGTCTGTTCACGCCCCAGACGATCGGCGGCGCATTGCCCGCGTTCGACATCACGACCTCCCTGATCTCCTTCGCCCCCGGCAAAGGGATCTGCGGACTGCCGACGCTGGCGACGTCCGGTCCGTACGCCGGCGCCTACACGCGCTGCCTGAGCGATCACTCCCAGGCGCCCACGGGTACGGCCGGCATCGAGTGGACGCCGAACGACGACACCCTGGTCTATGCCCGCTACAACCGGGGCTATAAGGCGTTCGCCCTTAACGCCGGCTATATCTACTCCAACCCCGAAGCGGCGCCTGAGCACGTCGACGACTACGAGATCGGGTACAAGGGCACCTTCGGGCGCAACTTCACCCTCGATGTGGATGGCTTCTACTACAACTATCAGAACGACCAGGTGCCGCTGGGCGTGGTGAACGGCTCGGTGACCACCACCGAATTCATCAACGTGCCCAAAGCGGTGTCGGACGGGATCGAGGTGGAGGCGTACTGGCGGCCGATTCGCCACCTCGACCTGAGCCTCACCTATGGCCTGGATCACACCTCCATCAAAACGGGTTGCAGCCTGGTCGGCGGCGTGGCGGTCGGCGCCTGCTACGAGGACGCGCTTGATCCCTTCGGAGTGGCCCCTGGCGCGCGACCCATCGCGTTCGCGGCGTCGAACGGCGTGGCGTTGCAGTCGGTCAAGGGCGAAGCGCTTCCGCAGGCGCCAGAGAACAAGGTCTCGTTCAACGCGGTCTACACCTTCGAGTTCGACCCGGGGAACCTGATCCTGTCGGGAACCTACATCTGGAAGGACAAGTCGTACTCGGAGATCTTCAACCGCGGCTACTACCTGGCGCCTTCTTGGGCGCAGGTGGACCTGCGGGCGACCTGGAGCGGCAACCACGACAAGTATGAGGTCGTCTTCTTCGTGCGCAACCTGTTCAACACCCTGGGCTACGATGCCGCCGCCGACGGCTACATCGCCCAGAATCCGGTGGGGAACCTCTCCGCCGGCATCACCCAGGTCCCGGCCTTCGACCTGACTCCGCCCCGTACGTTTGGCGCCGAAGTCCACTATAAGTTCTAAAGCGCACAGTTTAGTGGTGAATAGTTGAGAGGCGCGGCGAGAGCCGCGCCCTTATTTTGCGCGTTATCGAACGACATTCGAGAGACTTGACGAGTGTTACGATCCCGTATGATTGTGTCTCCACAAAGGGAGCGCGCGAGTAACCCCCACAGAGGGGCGCCTCCCTGGCTTTTCTACGGAGGCAACGCCGGCAGAGCCGGCACGGGGAGGACTTGTGACGCGATACTACCTTATGGCGGCTTGCGCCGTCAGCGCCTTGACTATGGCCGGAACGTCCGCCGCCCAGACGGCGACGAGCAGCGCGTCTCGTGCGCCTGCGGCTCCGGCGGAGTCGGCCGGCACGACCATTGGCGAGATCGTCGTCACCGCAGAGAAGCGTGAAGCGAACATCCAGGAAGTTCCGGAGGCGGTGACCGCCTTCACGGCCCAGGACCGTAACCTCAAGGGTATTTCGACGGTCCAGGATCTGACCGACTTCACCCCCGGCTTCACCTATTCGAGCCAGCTCGACCGTCCGGCGATGCGCGGCCTCTCCCGCGCGACCAACATTTACGCACAGGATTCGTCCGTCGCGGTCTACTACGACGACTTCTTCTCCAACTCGACCTTCCTCGTCGGTCGCGACGACATGCTGATCGACCAGGTGGAGGTCCTGCTGGGTCCGCAGGGCACCCTCTACGGCCGCAACGCCATTGGCGGTCTGATCAACACCATCACCAAGCGCCCGCAGGACGAGTTCGGCGGCGAAGTGCGGGCGATTGCCGGCAACTACGGGTACACCAAGTTCGAAGCCACGGTGACCGGTCCGATCGCGCCCCACCTGGATTTCCGCCTGTCGATGTACGACGAAAACCAGACCCAGGGCTGGCTCCGGAACATCGTCCCCGGCATGCCGGGCGAAGGCGGCGTCCGCCACGACCCCTATGCGGACCTCCAGCTGGAGTACAAGACTGACAGCGATGACATCTGGTTCGACACCTATGTCGTCGGCTTCAACCACGACCGCGGCGGCCCAGGCTCGCTGCTGGGTACGCCGACCGGCGGCTCATATGGGACGGCCCTGACCGGGACCAACCAGATCGTCTTCAACCCGAACTTCCCCTATGGCGGCGGGGCCGTCCCTGGGTCGGTCGTCGGACAGATCGGAACCGACAACCCGATCGTCACCAGCGGGAATATCCGCACCTTCGCCCACGCGATCGCGACCGACATCACGGTCAGCAAAGCCTACACCTTCACGCTGCACTGGACGCACCATTTCGACGGCTTCGACGTGAAGTACGTCGGTGGGTACAGCCAGTACCACTACGAGTTGCACGACCCGTATTTCGCCAACGACAACTCGCCGATCACGCAGTACCAGGTTCCGATCACGCCCTTCAGCCCGACGACGAAGCCGGCGAACGAGCTCTGCGCGCTTGGACAGCTCGGTCTGGGGCCGCTTGCCGGGACGCATTGCGGACCTCTGACGGTCCATCCCAACCAGCTGTTCGGCTTCGAGACCCAGACCGACTGGTCCAGCCACGAGATCACCTTCTCGTCGACGTGGAACAAGCCGCTCCAGTGGATCGCCGGCCTCTATTACTACTGGGAGATGGACAACAATCCTGTCACCGGCCAGCAAATCGATCAGCCTCAGGTGGCCAATCCGATCGAGGTCGGTCCGCTGGCGGCGGCCGGCCAATTTGTGCCTGCGATCCCCAATCCGGGTCGGTATAACTTCTTCCTCGACTATCAGGATCGCATCCAGAGCGCCGCCGCTTACGGTCAGGTGGACTGGAAGATCACGCCGCAGCTCAAGCTGACGGGCGGCCTGCGTTACACGTTCGACTGGAAGCACGGCCAGGAAGAGACGCGATATGTCGACTTCTCGTCGGGAATCCTGAGCCCTTACTCATTTGGGTCTGACCTGCCGGCGATCGACATCACCCCGGCCCTGATCAGCTTCGCGCCGGGCAAGGGCATCTGCAGCCTGCCGGTGCTGCAGACCTCGGGTCAGTTCGCGGGCGACTACACCCGTTGCCTGAGCGACCACTCCGAGGCGCTGACGGGCACCGCAGGTGTCGAGTGGACGCCGAACGACGACACACTGGTCTACCTTCGTTACAACCGCGGATATAAGGCGTTCGCCTTCTACGCCGGCTATATCGAGGGCAACACCGAAGCCCGACCCGAGCACGTCGACGACGTCGAGATCGGCTACAAGGGCACGTTCGGGCACAACCTGACGATCGACGCCGACGCCTTCTACTACAACTACACCAACGACCAGGTGCCGATCGGCGTGGTCGAGGGGGTCGGTTCGACGTCCACGGTG
>JAFANN010000350.1 GCA_019232665.1 Caulobacteraceae bacterium
TTTTACAATCCTAAGACCTTCATCATTCACGCGGCATGGCTGCGTCAGGCTTTCGCCCATTGCGCAAGATTCCCTACTGCTGCCTCCCGTAGGAGTCTGGGCCGTGTCTCAGTCCCAGTGTGGCTGATCATCCTCTCAGACCAGCTACTGATCGTAGCCTTGGTAGGCCATTACCCCACCAACTAGCTAATCAGACGCGGGCCGCTCCAATGGCGATAAATCTTTCCCCCGAAGGGCTCATCCGGTATTAGCTCAAGTTTCCCTGAGTTGTTCCGAACCAAAGGGCACGTTCCCACGTGTTACTCACCCGTCCGCCACTGATCCCGAAGGATCCGTTCGACTTGCATGTATTAGGCCTGCCGCCAGCGTTCGCTCTGAGCCAGGATCAAACTCTCAGGTTGAGTTGACGTCTGACATCGATTGCCCATCCCGAAGGATGAGCGGCGTCGTTGCGTAGTCTATTGACGAGTTCCCAAAAACCACGATCCGTCGGCAGTCTCCCGCCGAGGCCCGTGGCCATGGTGTGTCTTCAAGAGACCGCATTCGTCAGCGTCGATTGATGGCCCTGGTTAGGGACCATCGCCAGGACGCCGCCGCCTGCGTTTCTCTTTCCAAATCAACGATGTCAAAGATCGAACGACCGTCTGGCCGAACCCGCCGGAACCGCCGGCGGCGCGGGAGGCGGGTCTCTATCCGCCTCGGAATTTCGTGTCAACCGCTTTGCGAACCGGCCCGGAAGGCCCGAAACGGAGCGCAAAAATCACCGTCGGGGCCGCAGGGTAAAGCCCCACCGTCCGTCGGCGATTCGATTGAGGGAGCGGAAGTTGGCGCCTTCACGGAGGAAAATCAAGCTCTCTCGAACTCTTTTTTCCCTCGGTGGAGACGACCGTGTCCCGCCCGAAGAGGTGCGGCTTCTATCGGGGGGTTCGGCGTCATGCAAGCGTCATGCGGCACGTTTTTTTGCTGCGCCTGTGGACAGAACGTTGTCGCAGCCCGCCGCCGCAGGGCCTCAGGAGGCGATATAGGCCCGCAAATGCTCGGCCTCGGCTTCGGTCTCGGCGATTTTGCTCTTCACGAGGTCGCCGATGGAGACGAGACCCACTAGGCGCCGCTCGTCACAGACCGGCAGGTGCCGGACTCGGCGATCAGTCATCCGCGCGAGGATCGACTCGACGGTGTCGCTGGGCGTGGCGAACGGGACGTCGCGGTTCATCACCTCGGCCACCGGAAGGCCAAGCGCATCGCCGCCTCCCTCCGCGACAACCTTTACGATGTCGCGTTCGGAGACCAGGCCGACCACGTCGCCCTGACCGTCGACGACCACGACAGACCCGACTCTACGGGTCCACAGTCTCATGGCCACGGTCTCGATCGACTCGGAGGGAGCGGCCGTGAACACGCGGTCACCCTTGTCGGCCAGCACCTGGCAAATAAGCATGGGCTCCTCCGTTTCAGCCCCGCAAAAAACGTGTGCCTCATGGCCTTGCGAATCAAGCGGATTCTGGCCTCGCCACGGCATCAAGAAGATGAGAGCCAGAATGCAGGCGCCCTGGCCCACCGTCGCGGCGCCGAAGACTCGACCATGAGGCGCTTTCTCGAAGCAGTGGCGGCAGGACTGCTTTTGCGTGGCTTCGGGGAATCTGCTCTCCGAGCGTCGGTTTCTGGGCCGTAACCCCCGGAAAATGGCCAACACGAACAAACCTCGCTCTCCTTCCCCTTTCCGGGAGGGGAAGGAGAGCGGTTCGATCTGGGCGGCGAACCGCCCCTACGGCAGTGGCTGGCTACGGCGAGTCGCACCGGCTAGGACGGCGAAGGCGCCGACGAGGAGGAGGCCGGCGAAATAGCCGAGGATGTGCGCCTGCCAGGCCACCGGCACGGCGCCCGCACCGGGAGTGAGGCCGGAGACCCCCAGCACCAGGTTGATGACGATCCAGGCAAGGGTCATCACCGCAACCGTCCGGCCGCCAAGCTTCCCTACCCTCCCGTGCCCCTGCATGAGCCGCGTGGCGGCGCCCATCAGACCCGAGCCGGCGCCCGAAGCGCCGACCAGGGCCCAGGGTTGCGGGGGCTTGCCAGTGAGCTGCGCGCCGATCTCGACCCACATCCCATAGGTCGCCGCGGCGAGCACGCCGCAGACGAGGAAGAACAGCAGGAAGACCAGGGATCCCCTCGGGCCCTCGCCGAAATAGCGCGCCACCGGCGCGCCGAAAGCGAGCACGAAGGCGGCGTTCATAAGCACATGCGCCCAACCGCCATGAGCGAACTGGTAGGTGAGGAATCTCGCGTATTCGCCGTGCGCCAGATCCTCGCTGGTGACCGCGAGGGGCCCAAGCGAGATTCCGCCCAAGACCCGCGCCGCGTGGGCCGCGAGAAGGGCCAGAATCAGGCCCGTCACGACCCACGGCGCGTTGATCGCGGGCTCCCGGCGTCGCGGCCGGATTCCGTCCGCTTCCTGAAGCACTGGCCTCAGACTTTCGTCTCCGGGCCGCCGCTCACGCCGGCGCCGCCACGGCCGGCGAACTCGCCCGGTCGAGGGCCTCGAGCGTCTGCGAATCCAGCTTCACGCTCGCAGCGCCCAGGATGTCGCGCAGCTGCTCGACGCTCGTGGCGCTAGCGATCGGGGCGGCGATCTTCGCCATCAGCCAGGCGAGCGCGACCTGGGCGGGAGTAGCGTTCAATTTCTTTGCCGCATCGTCGAGGGCGCCCAAGATGCGCAGGCCCCGCTCGTCGAGGTACTTCTTGACGCCCCTGCCCCGTTGGCTTTTCGCGAGGTCCGCCTCCGAGCGGTATTTGCCTGTGAGAAAGCCGCTGGCCAGCCCGTAATAGGGGATGACGCCCACCTCCATCTCCTTGCAGGCGCGCGCCAGCGACCCTTCGAAATCGGCGCGGTCGTACAGATTGTAGAGAGGCTGGAGGGTCTCGTAGCGGGGCCAGCCATTCGCTTCGGCGAGCCTGTTAGCGGAGGCCAGCCGGTCGGCGGTGAAGTTGGACGCGCCGATCGCGCGCACCTTGCCCTGCTTCACCAGCCGGGCAAAAGCCTCGCCAGTCTCCTCTTGAGGAACATCGGGGTCGTCGCGGTGCGACTGGTAAAGGTCGATGTAGTCGGTCTGCAGGCGCTTCAGGGAGTCTTCGACCGCCTGCGCCATATACTTGGCCGACAGCCCCTTCTTGTCCTCGGCCATCTCCATGCCGAACTTAGTGGCGATCACGACCTTGTCGCGCTTGCCACTGGCCTTGAGCCAGGCCCCGATCACTTTCTCCGAAGCCCCGCCGCCGGCCGTGGGCGCCCAGCGCGCGTAAACGTCAGCCGTATCGATGGCGTTGAAGCCGGCGTCGACGAAGGCGTCGAGGATGTCGAAGGAGGTCTTCTCGTCCGCGGTCCAGCCGAACACGTTGCCGCCCAGGACCAGAGGCGCGACGACAAGGGAGGAACGTCCAAGGCGACGCATTTCCATCACTCAACTCCTTCTCACGCCGGTACGGTTTCTCTGTCGCCATCGAACACCGCCGCACCATGTGCGGGCAGCGGCGTGCGGGCGCGGATAAGGTCCGCGGCCTTCTCGGCGATCATGATGGTTGGAGCATTGGTGTTGCCGCCCACAAGCGTGGGCATCACCGACGCGTCCACGACGCGCAGACCGTCGAGGCCGAAGACCTTGAGCTCGGCGTCGACCACCGCTCGTCGATCACCGGCCACGCCCATGCGACACGTACCCACTGGGTGATAGATGGTCTCGGCTGTCCGCCGGATCCAGGAGTCGATCGCTGCGTCGCCCTGGACGTCGTGGCCGGGCTCCTCCTCGGCGCCGCAGATCCTCGCCAGGGCCGGTTGCTCGGCGAGTACGCGAGTGATGCCGACGCCGGCCCGCAAGGCGCGGCGATCCTCCTCCGTGGAGAGGTAGTTGGCGAAGATCGCCGGATCGTCCGTGGGGTCGGCCGATCGCAGACCGATCCGCCCGCGGCTCTCCGGACGAAGCTGGCAGACGTGGATGGTGAAGCCGTCCTTGGTAACCGGCTGCTTGCCGTGCTCCTTCATGATTGCGAGCACGCAGTGAAGCTGAAGGTCGGGACGGTCGAGATCGGGGCGCGACTTCAGGAAGGCGCCAGCCTCGAGGAAGTTCTGCCGGCCCAGGCCCTGCCCGAACAGCATGTAGTTGAGGCCGATCCCGATGCGGCCAAGGCCCTTATTGGCGGAATAGACCGTCTTCGTCCGTGGGGTTTCCCACGAGATGGTTACGTCGAGGTGGTCCTGCAGATTCGCGCCGACGCCTTCCAGCTCATGGACTGGAGTGATCCCCGCCTTGCGGATGTCGTCCGGGTCACCGATCCCCGAGAGCTGGAGGATGTGAGGCGACTGCACGGCGCCGGCGCAGAGGAGCGTTTCCGCCTCCGCGAAGACTTGGCGGGTCTTGGCTTCCTGGACGAACTCCACGCCGACCACCCTGCCCTTTTCGACAAGGAGCCGCGTGATCCGCGCGCCCGTCTCGCAGGTCAGGTTCGGCCGGCTCAAGGCCGGGTGCAGATAGGCCGCCGAAGCACTCCAGCGCCGGCCGTTGCGGATGGTGAGCTGATAGGGGCCGAAGCCCTCCTGCTGAAAGCCGTTGAAGTCGGGCGTCAGCCGGTGGCCAGCCTGGACGCCTGCCTCGATGAAGGCGTCGTAGATCTCATGCTTTGTCGAGGCCTTGGAGACGTGCAAGGGCCCCTCGCCGCCATGGTAGTCGCAGGCGCCCCCCTCGAAGGACTCAGACCGCCTGAAGTAGGGCAGCACGTCCGCATAACCCCAGCCGCCGAGTCCCATCTGGCGCCACTGGTCGTAGTCACGCGCGTGGCCGCGGACGTAGATCATGCCATTGATCGAGGAGGATCCGCCCCAGCCCCGTCCGCGGGGCCACCAGAGGCGCCGGTTCTCGAGGTTCGGCTCCGGCTCGGTCCAGAACCCCCAGTTGTAGTCGCCCTTCTGGGTCAGCAGAGCGCCGACGCCCGCTGGCATGCGCACGAGAAGGGAGTTGTCCTTGCCCCCGGCTTCGAGGAGCAGGACCTTGTTGTTTGGATCTTCGCTCAGCCGCGAGGCCAGGACACAGCCGGCGGAGCCGGCTCCAATGATGACATAGTCCCAGCGATCGGCAGCCATCGATCCTCCGCTCCAGAGCGAATCGCCCTGCCCTCTTACGGCGCGGCGCTTGGCGGTGGCAAGCCAAGGCGGCGGTGGCAATCAGAGGAGACGGAGAAAACCCGCGTGTCGGCGGGACAGCCTTCCCTGCCGGTCAGGAGAGCCCGGCGCCGAAGGGGATGATCCCAGACCACGCCCCCGCGCACATGGACCGGCGCGCATCCAATGGTTCCGCTGCTGCGTTGGGCGGGTCCAGTGTTCCCCAAGAGAGATGCATGAAGGTTCCTAAACCGTCCGCGCGTAACGAATTGCTGGCAGTGCGCCAGAAGCAAAAGATGGCGCGCAGCCCCCAGGCATTCGTCCGAGGCGCGACTGCGCGATTTTATGAGTGGCTGACGGAGGGGGAGCACGCCCTGCCGGAGGGACCCTCGATCTGGATCTGCGGAGACTGCCACTACGGCAATCTCGGTCCCATCGCCAACCGCAAGGGCGAGGTGGAGATTCAGATCCGGGATCTCGACCAGACCGTGATCGGTAATCCGGCGCACGACGTCATCCGGCTCGCTTTCTCCCTCGCCAGCGCGGCCCGGGGCTTCGATCTTTCAGGCCTGGTAACTGCACGAATGATCGAACAGATCGTGGAGGGTTACCAGGAAGGGTTGGGCTTCCACGGATTCGACGGGAGATTGCCGTCAGTCGCTCGCAAAGTCCTCAAGGCTTCGCGGCGCAGGCGCTGGGGCGAACTAGCATGCGAGCGAATTGATGATCCGCGGCCTACGATTCCATTGGGCAAGCACTTCTGGCCGCTCAGCAGCGCAGAGCGGAAGGATCTCTCCAGCCTTGCCCTGTCACAGCCGGTGCGCCAGCTGATCACTGGCCTTCATTCCCGTCCGACCGACGCCGACGTCGAGGTGCTCGACGCCGCGTTTTGGGTGAAAGGCTGCAGTTCGCTCGGCCGGCTTCGCTACGCCGTCCTGGTGGCCGTGCACTCGGGGGACGAGCGCGACTTCGGTCTGGTCGACGTCAAGGAGGCCGTGAAGGCCGCTGCGCCGCGCGAGGCGCACGCGACCATGCCGCGGGACAATGCTGAGCGTGTCGTCGAAGGCGCTCGTCATCTTGCGCCATATCTGGGAGAGCGGATGCGCCCAGGACGAGTTCTCGACCGGCCGGTGTTCGTCCGCGAGCTCCTTCCTCAGGATCTGAAGCTGGAGATAGACCGGATGGACGCGCAGGAAGCGGGAGCGATCGCGCGGTTCCTGGCCGGTGTGGTTGGTCGTGCGCACGGTCGACAAATGAGCGACTCCGATCGCGCGGCATGGACCGCACAGCTGAACCGGAACCGCTCGAAGAGCCTCGAGGCTCCTTCATGGCTCTGGCGAAGCGTCGTGGAGCTAATATCCCTGCATGAAGGCGGCTATCTCGATCATTGCCGGCGGACAGCGCGCATCGCAGCTTAGCTCGAGGCTGGCGGATCACGTCCGGTCCCGCGTTTCGGTTAAGGAATCCAGCTGACGGCGACCTTCGTGCCGGCGTCCCGCGTCGAGGTGATCGACAGTCGGGCGTCGATGGTGTCGGCGCGATCGCGCATCGACGCGAGACCGAACCCAAAGACGACCGCGGGGTCGAAGCCGATTCCGTCGTCTTCGATTACGGAAGCTTGAGCAGCTGGCCGAAGTTCGCGGGCGGCCGCGATGTCAGGAGGCCGGCAGGTTCGCCATCGACCAGGCCTCCAGGCCCCCGCGGTACCAGTAGACGTTGGTGTAGCCGGCGTCGCGCGCCCGAAGCGCCGCGTTGTAGGATTCCCAGCACTGGGGCCCTTCACAGTAGAAGACCACCGGATATGACTTGTCGCCGCCAGTGTCCTTGTCCAGCAGGCCGCCCAGGTCCTCTGAGGGTGTGGGCATGCCGACCCCAGGATACCGGCGCGCTCCGGGCAGGCCCGCATGGGGCGCATCGAGAACGTCCACGAGGAGGAAACGGCGGGCGCCGCGGATGGCGTTGTAGAGCTCGCCCGTCGAAATGGTCCGCGCGCCGGGGATCGTCAGGGGGGTGAGGGTCCCGACGTTCTCCTCGATGGAGTTCCGCGGCGGCACGCCGAAGTCCATCCCTTCCCGGCCGAACACACGCACCGCCGCTGGATCGTTCAGGCTAACCTCCGCCGCCGGAGCCTTCGTCGGGGTCTGGCTCGTGGTTGGCGAGCTGTTCGCAACGTCGGTAGAAGCCGCGGACTTGGCCGGCGCCGGAACCTGCAGGCCGGGATTGTTGGACGCCTTGGCGACCGGCGGCTCACGGAACTGGATCAGCGAAAACCCCACCAGAACGATGCCGATGACGAACGCGATGACGCGCGCCGACCGGCTGGCCACCCCCGGCATTTCCGATCCGAAGATCTTGAAGCTTCCGCTCACGAGGGCGAGCAGGAGCATGATCGCGCCGAGAACAAAGATCCCGATCGCAAGCGTCTGGGGCATGCCTCCTCCCGCCGGCGCTCCCTTGGCCTCGGTCAGTCAAGCGCTTTTCAGAGCAAAGGCAAGTGTGGCCGCGTTCAGAGCGGATTGGCGGGGGCGTCGTGGCGGGTGAGTTCGTGCAGGGCTATGGCGGCGGCGCTGGCGACGTTCAGGGAGTCCCAGCCGGCCGACATGGGAATGCGGAAGGTCCGCGCCCGTGCGAGCACCTCCGCCGGCAAGCCTGGTCCTTCCGCCCCGAGCAGCAGCGCAGCGCGGGCTGGGCAAACCATGCCGGCCAGGGGCTCGGCCCCCGAAGGGCTGAGCGCCAAAGCCTCGACGCCCGCAGTTTCAAGGAGAGCAAGAGCGTCCTCACCCGTCGCGAACCTGGCGAAGGGGACCTTCAGGGTCGCCCCGACCGAAACCCGTATGGCCTTGCGGTACAGGGGGTCGCAGCAGGTCGCGTCCAGCAGCACGCCGTGGACGCCGAACGCCGCAGCGTTGCGGAACAGGCCGCCCATGTTGTCGTGATTGGCGATCCCATGGAGGACGAGGACCAGCGCCCTCTCGCCAAGGCCGGCGATCAGGCCGGCCGCTCCGCGTTCCGGCGCGCGCAAACCATAGGCGAGGATCCCACGGTGGATGTGGAAACCGGCGATCTGGTCCAGCACCGCCTGGCCGGCGACATAGACCGGCGTCTCGTCCGGCAGAGGGTCGATCAGGGACGCGAGCTTCTCCAGCCGCTTGCCGTCGACCAGCAGCGAGACCGCGCGGTGGGACCCGCCGCCAGTCAGGAGCACGCGCAGGACAACCTCGCCCTCAGCGATGAAACCACCCTGGCGGCCGACGAGGTCGCGCTCCCGCACCTGGCGATAGACGATCACGCGAGGATCGTCAGGGTCTTCAATCGGAATTAGCCGGGCCAAGTCCCGACCTTAGGTCGTCCCTCCGCTCCTGGGGAGGGTTGCGAAATGGCGCCCCCTTTTCTTGTCATCCCGGGCCGTAGCGAACCCGGACGTAGCCGGGTGAAGCGACGACCCGGGATGACAGAAGAAAAATGCAGGTTTCGCAACAGTCCCGTTCTGGGGAGGGACGCCTATCGGCGGATTGCCTGGATCGTGATCTCGACGGCGATCCGATCTCCGGCGGTGATTCCGGCCTCGCGCCTGACAAGGGTCTTCAGGGGCAGGAGATAGGTTTCGTCCTTGGGGAAGAGCGAGGTGGTGAAGGCCACCTTGCCGATCCTAGCCTCGACCGGAACCATGCCCCATCCATAGGTGACCGCGCGCATGACATTCCGAAGCTCCGGGACGTGCTGCGCGGGAACGGGGACGAAGAACCAGGGAGAGGGGCCCCGCCAGTGGATGACGTCCGCCTCGAACTGGAACTGCACAGGGGAGCCCTCCCTATCGCCCATCATCTGTGCCTCGCGTAGTTTGCCGGAACCTAGCCTTCGCCGATCGAAATCGGGAGCGGAACGAAGGTAACGGTCGACCTTTGCGGGAGATGGGGTAGGCTCCCGGGCCATGGCCCATGATCATCCACACGATCATTCAGAAGGGCAGCATCCGCCCTCGGACATGCACCTGAGGGTCAAGGCGCTGGAGTCGGTCCTGGTCGAGAAGGGATTTGTCGATCCGGCGGCGCTGGACGCGGTCATCGAACTCTACGCCGAGAAGGTTGGACCAAAGAACGGCGCGCAGGTTGTCGCCCGCGCCTGGACCGATCCCGCGTTCCGCGCCCGACTGCTGGAGGACGCGACCTCCGCGGTTGCGGAGCTGGGCTTCACAGGCTCGCAGGGCGAGCACGTGGTGGCGGTGGAGAACACAGAAACCCTCCACAACCTCGTCGTCTGCACCCTTTGCTCCTGCTACCCGTGGCCGCTGCTGGGCCTTCCCCCGGTCTGGTACAAATCCAACGCCTACCGCTCGCGAGCCGTGATCGATCCGCGCGGCGTGCTCAAGGAGTTCGGCGTCGAGCTTGGCGAGCAAACCGAGATCCGCGTCTGGGATTCGACGGCCGAGGTCCGCTACCTCGTGATCCCGCAACGGCCGGCAGGGACGCAAGCCCTCGACGAAGCGCAACTGGCGACGCGGGTGACGCGCAACGGCATGATCGGGACGGCCCTGCTGTGAACGGCGTCCACGACATGGGCGGCATGGTCAATCTAGGCGAGCTCGCGCCAGAAGAGAACGAGCCGGTGTTCCATGAGCCATGGGAAGGCCGGGTGTTTGCGATGACCCTCGCCTCGCCCACCCGCAGTAACCTCGACTACGGCCGCCATCAGCGCGAACTGATCCCGGGTCCCGACTACCTGCCGATGACCTACTACGAGCGTTGGTTCCGGTCGCTCTCCACCGCCCTGCTGCGGCGCGGCTTCGTGACCGCCGAGGAGATGGAGACCGGCCGGACCTCTTCCGGCGCCGTCCCCGACGCGCCGCCGCCGCGCAGGGGGGCTGAGATGATCGGCGGCTTGACCCGGCGCGGCTCCTATATTCGCGAGCGGTCCGCCGCGCCCCTCTTCTCAGTTGGCCAGCGGGTGCGCGCCCGCAACATCAATCCGCCCGGGCATACGCGGCTGCCGCGCTACGTCCGCGGACACGTTGGAGTGATCGAGCGCCTCAACGGCGCGCACGTCTTCCCCGACAGCAACGCCCGCCTCGCCGGCGAGGACCCGCAATACCTCTATAATGTGCGTTTCGCTGGGAAGGAGTTGTGGGGCGAGGAAGCCGACCCGACTCTCAGCGTCGCTCTCGATCTCTGGGAACCCTATCTTGAGCATGCCTGAGTTTCCGGCCACGCCTTTCGGCGCTCCGGAAAGACCGCCGTTCGCCGAGCCCTGGCAGGCCCAGGCCTTCGCCCTGGCTGTGCAACTCCACGCCCAAGGCGCCTTCACCTGGCCGGAGTGGTCCCAGGCCCTTGGCGCGGCGCTCGCGGCGGGCGGCGACGACGCGGACTATTACGACTGCTGGGTCGCGGCCCTGGAGAGGCTGGCTTCTGAGCGCGGGCTCGCGAGCGCCGGAGTCCTCGGCGACCGCAAGCAGGCCTGGGCGGACGCCTACCGGCGCACCCCACACGGCAAGCCGGTGGAGCTGTAGGATTTAGAGTTCCTTCGCGCGCCGGTTGAGGGCGGCCAAGGCCTCGGCGGCCTCAGAGGGAGACCAGCCAATGCTGGCCTCGCCGACCGCAACTTCACCAAAACAGGTGTCCGGGAGGAGGCCCTGTTCGAAACGGCCGAACAGCCAGGTTCCCGTCTCCTGGGCGAAAGTGAGCGACGCCTGTTCCATCGCTGCGGCCGGGGCCGTGAAGTGGACCTGGAACGAATTGCAGTGGGGCGGACAGGGGAAGACGGTCACGCCCGGCGCCTCATGAATCGTCTCGGCCAAGGCGACCGCGTGGCGGTGATAGTCGGCCATCCGCGGCAGGGTTCGGTCGAACCCGTCTAGCGCAGTGACGATCAGCGGGAAGGCGAGCGGCAGGTCGCCGCCATAGCGGACGCGCCAGGGCTTCGCCGCCGCGATGAGCGAGGCGGATCCGGCCAGGACGCAACCGGCAATTCCCCCTAGCCCCTTGTAGAGGGAGACGTAGACGCTATCGGCGAGGGCGGCGATCTCGGCGAGCGGCCGGCCGTACCACGGCTGGACCTCCCACAGCCGCGCGCCGTCCAGGTGAAATGGAACGCCCTTCTCGCGCGCCCAGGCGGAAACGGCCGCCAGATTATCCCATGCGAGCGCCTGAAACCCCGCGCGACGCAACGGCAGCTCTACAGTCACGGCCGCCAACGGCTCCGCGAGCCGCTCGAGATGCTCCGCCGTAAAGTGCCGATGGTCGGAGCCAATGGCCGACATGGTCAGGCCGGCGAGGCGATTGAGCGCACCGGCCTCGTCGAGGGCGATATGAGACTTTGGGTGCAGAGCGACCACCCTCGAAGGTCGGTCGGCGGCGTGGGCCAGGAGGGCCGCCTGCTGGGCGACAATCCCCTTGGGAAACCACAGGGCCGCCTCCTTGCCGAGCAGTCCGGCTACCGTCTGTTCCAGCCGCTCGATCGCTGGACCGCTGCTGTAGGCGTCGAGGCCCAGTTCGAGATGCGGCGAGGCGGCCATAGCCGAGACCCAGTCGGCGGCGGTCTTAGGCCTGTCGAACGACAGCCACCTTGTGCAGCGCGCCCGTAGCGCCCTCTTCTCGTCTTCCGTCAGCTTCGCCATCCTGCTCTTCTAAGCGGTGGCGCGAACGGCCGACAGAGCGTTTTCCGGAACGCTGATTTGGCGAGGCGCGAAATGGAGACAGGCGATCCGCAGCGGCTGGAGATCCGCCCTTACAGGGATCGGACCGACTTGCGCGCCCTGCTGGCCTTCGCCAGCCGGCTCACCGCCGCACGCTTTCCCTTCATTGCCGGATGGCACCCTGGGAACTTCGCCTGGGACATGATCGGACGATACGACGGGCCTCAGGACAACCTGATGTGGGTCGAAGACGGGGAGGTCAGAGCCTTTGTGGGGTTCGATGGGAACGACGCCTGGGTGGAGGCGGAGCCACGTCGCGAGGCGCTGTTCGCGGAGGCGGTTCGGACCGCCGAGCACGTCGCACGCTCCCGGCAACATAGCGAGTTACGAGTGCGTGCCGAGATGAAGGATCGAGCTCGCATCGCCGTGCTCGAGACTGGCGGGTTCGAACAGTCTGCCCCCGAGGGCGTGGCGTTCCTGCGCGACCTGTCCAAGCCGTTCGAGCCTGAGGGCCCGCCAGAGGGCTTTGGAGTCCGCGACTGCATCGGGATCGACACGGCTTCCCGAGCACAGGCGCACCGGGACGCGTGGGACCACCTTGGCCATATTGGCCTGCCCGAGGCTCGGTCGAGCATCACCGACGAACGCTACGCCAGCCTGGTCGACGCAGGCGGCTACGACCCCGCCCTCGACATCGTCGTCGTCGCTCCCGACGGGACGCTCGCAGCCAAATGCATCTGCTGGGCCGACGCCCAGAGCAGGGTCGGCATCTTCGAACCCGTGGGAACCGCCCTCCCCTGGCGCGGCCGACGGCTGGCGCGAGCTGCAATCCACGAGGGGCTGAGGCGCCTGCAGCTGCGCGGGATGCGATGGGGCCATGTGGGCACAGCGCACTTCAACAGCTCGGCGATCGCGGCCTATCGGGCGAGCGGATTCGATCTCGTTGACACCTCTGCCTGGTGGTCGAAGCGGCTCACGCCGGCCTAGGCAGGAAGGGGATGCGCCGGCGAATGAGCAGCCACGCCTCGTGGCTCTCGCTGAGGCCCAGCACGCGCGCCGCGCCGAAGTAGCCGCCGACACCCAGGCCCACGCCGGCGGCGAGGCCGACGATGCGCGGCAGGCCAAGGTGCGCCGCCCCCAGCTTCGAGGCGATGGCGAGGCCGGCGCACACTCCGGCCGCCAGCAGGCAGCGGGCGAGGAAGCCGATCCAGGGCGCGCCCGCGCCCAGATCCACGCGCCGGCGAAGGGCGAAGAACAGCTGGCCCATGTTGATGACGGCGACGGCCGAGGTCGTCAGCGCCAGGCCGACGTGGCCAAGTCCCAGCACCTGCATGTTGAAGAAATTCATGACGAGATTGATGGCGATGCCGATCAGGCTCACGCGCAACGGAATTTTGGGCAGGTTCAACGCGTAGAAGCACGGGCGCAGGACAAGGATCGCTGCATAGCCGGCCAGACCGGCGGCATAGGCCTCCAGCGCCATCGCCGTCTGGTGCGTGTCGTGGGCGCTGAACCGCCCGTGCTGGTAGATCACCGCAATGATCGGCTCGGCGAGGGCGGCGAGACCCGCCGCCGCCGGCAAGGTGAGGAAGGCGGTCAGGCGCAGGGAATCCCTGGCGGTGTGGCCAAAGGCGTCCATGTCCCCGCGCGCCGCCGCCCGGGTGACCGCCGGGAGGGTCGCCGTTCCAAGCGAGACGCCAAACACGCCGATCGGCAGCTGCATCAGGCGGAAAGCGCAGTAGAGCCAGGACTGGCCGCCGTTGATCTCCGATGCGAACATGCCGTTGACGAGCACGTTCACCTGCACCGTCGCCGCGGCGATGAGACTCGGCCACATCAGCCGCCAGAGCTGGGCCAGCCGCGGGTCGCGCAGGTTGAACGTCCATCGGAAGCGAAAGCCCTGGGCGAACAGGCTGGGAAGCTGCATTCCCAGCTGACAAAGGCCGCCCAGAAGCACCCCGACGCTCACGCCATAGAGGGCGCGCTGGTCAAACACCGGATGACGCCAGTGCTCCCGCGCACCCGGATCGAAGGCGAAAGCGAGGCCCACCCCGGCGACCACGGAGACGATGTTGAACACTGTCGAGGCCGAGGCCGGGACGCCGAACACGAACCTGGCGTTGAGCATCCCCATGACCGCCGCAGCCAGGGACACGAACAGGATGAAGGGGAAGAGGATGCGCGTGAGCTGCACCGCCAGCTCGAACTTCCCTGGGACGTTGTGGAAACCGAAGTTCGTCACTTCCACGATCGCCGGCGCCCCGGCGATGGCCGCGACGCACACCAGGCCCATCAGGAAGATCATGGCGGTGAGGATGAGGTTGGCCAGCTCCCAGGCCGGCTTCTCCCCCTCGGTCTCCCAGGTGCGGGTGAAGAGGGTGGTGAAGGCGAGCGATAGGGCGCCCTCGGCGAACAGATCCCGGAGCAGGTTCGGGATGCGGAAGGCGGCGATGTAGACGTCGAGCAGCTTGCCCGCGCCGAACATGGCGGCGAAGACGACCTCGCGGATCAGGCCGAACAGGCGGGAGCCGATCACCGCGACGCCGACGACGCCGGCCGCTCGGCGGGTGCTATGGGAGGGCGTGCTCACCGGGGACGACGGCGATGCAGACGGTTTGACTGTGACGGACAAGAACGGTCCCTATCGACCCTTCCACTGCGGGGAGCGCTTTTCGGCGAAGGCGCGCGGACCCTCCACGAAATCCTCCGAGCGGAACAGGGCGGCGACTTCGGGGTAGCGGTTCTGGCCCTTGATCGCCGCCTCGAGCGTCGGCTCGTCGAGTCCCCGCAGGACCGCCGCCTTCGACGCCTGGATCGACATCGGACTGCATTCAGCGATCATCTGGGCCCAACGTCGCGCCGCCGGCATCAACCCCTCGGGCGTCGTCACCTCGTTGACGAAGCCCAGTTCGAGACCCTCCTGCGCGGACACCCGCCGGGCAGTGAGGATCATGCCCATGGCGCGCTTGAGCCCGATCGCACGCGGCAGCCGGTGAAGGCCACCCGCCAGGGCGGCGAGACCCACGCGCGGCTCGGGCAGCGCGAAGACCGCCTTGTCGGAGGCGATGATCAGGTCGCACGCCAGGGCGATCTCGAAGCCGCCGCCCA
>JAFANN010000045.1 GCA_019232665.1 Caulobacteraceae bacterium
GGCGGACCTTGGCGCCGCAGGCCGACAGCTTCTCTTCGAGACGCTCGAAACCGCGGTCCAGATGGTAGACCCGGTCCACGACCGTCTCGCCCTCAGCAGCCAGGGCGGCGATGACCAGTCCCACCGAAGCGCGCAGGTCGGTGGCCATGACTTGCGCGCCCTCCAGCTTTGAGACGCCCCGGACCCGCGCCTCACCGCCGCTGACGGCGATTTCCGCGCCAAGGCGTCCAAGTTCGGGGACGTGCATGAAGCGGTTCTCGAAGATCGTCTCCCGCACGACGCTCTCACCCTCGGCCAGGGTCATGAGCGCCATGAACTGGGCCTGCAGGTCGGTCGCAAATCCCGGATAGACGCCGGTCTCGATGTCCACCGCCTTGAGGCGCGCGCCGTTGCGGCGAACCGTGATCCCGTCGTTGCGACGATCGATCTCGACGCCCGCCTCCTCCATCTTCACGAGCAGGGATTCCACGCGGTCGGCCGAGGTGTTGACCAGCCGGACCTCGCCGCCCGCCATCGCCGCCGCAACAGCGTAGGTTCCCGTTTCGATGCGATCTGGCGCGACCGCGCACGTCGCCCCATGCAGACGCGGGACCCCGACGACCCGAATGGTCTGGGTTCCGGCGCCCTCGATGTGCGCGCCCATGGCGGTCAGGCACTCGGCAAGGTCGACGATCTCCGGCTCGCACGCCGCGTTCCCGAGCACCGTCTCGCCTTCCGCGAGCACGCACGCGAGAAGCGCGTGCTCCGTCGCGCCGACGGAGCTACCGGGAAAGTCGATATGCGCGCCCCGCAGACCCCGTGGGGCCTGGGCGTAGACATAGCCCTCATGCAGGTCGATGTGCGCTCCAAGCGCCGCAAGCGCCTGCAGGTGAAAGTCGACCGGTCTCGCGCCGATCGCGCAGCCGCCGGGAAGCGAGACCTTCGCGTGGCCCGTGCGCGCCAGCAGCGGCCCCAGCACATTGAATGATGCGCGCATCTGGCGAACGAGATCGTACGGGGCGAACGAGCTGACGATCTCGGGCGTATGGAGCACCGTCTCGGGCCCGTCCGGCCCGTCGGCCTCGCGAACGTCCGTGCCCAAACGACGCAGCAGCGCGCCGAGGAAACGGGTGTCCGCCAGGCGAGGCATGTTCGTCAGCCGCAGCGGCTCGTCAGTGAGCAGACTGGCCGCCATCAGCTTGATCGCAGAGTTCTTGGCCCCGCTGATAGGGATCTCCCCCTCCAGGCGAACCCCCCCGGTGATGGCGATCTGATCCATGAATTCCCTTCTGAGAGCGGCGGCCGCCGGTCCGGCGGGGCGGCTCCTTAATCCCCGTCCGAGGGAGGCGCCAGAGGTCCGCGATCGTCCGTTCCGCTCCGTCTTTTCCGACGCCTCAGATTGTCGCGCAAGGCTGCCGCGAGTCGCTTTTCCCGCGCATCCGCGGAAGCCTCCCCGCCTCCGGGCGAATCCGATCTCGCCTGCGATCTCGCATCGCGTCCGCGGCCCGATCCGTCACGCTCTTCACCCATTGCGCCCATTCGCTATCGATGTGACACCCCCGTCAATCCGTCACCCCTTCCCAGGGCGTCCCCCTTCGGTTAATGACCCGCCCTCCCCGCGCCCCGCGGACGCCGCCGTAGCTCAGTGGTAGAGCGCATCCTTGGTAAGGCTGAGGTCGCGAGTTCAATCCTCGCCGGCGGCACCAGTTCCACCCTCCATCTCGCTACGTGTGCGGCATGCGACCGCAGACGAGTCGGTCGTGCGGACGGCGCGGCTGAGCCGACGATGTGGTTCGACCGGTTCACTACAAGGCAAATCCGGTAAAAATTAAACCATAATGCAATCGATATCGTTTCCCCTATTGCGCAATCCCTGCTGAAAGCAATCGCAAGCGATTCTAATTTTTAAAGACGAGTAGCAGAGATTTCACGCTGCCGGGGCGACCGGCGTGCTGGGCTGCGGATCGAGCTTCTCGGGATTGGCGCCGAATGCACACCCTCAGGGGGGATTTCGTCCATACGCAGAGCCGACACGGCGAGATTGACGATGCGGTCTACTCGCAGCAGCTGCATCATCTCGCCCTGCGCGGCCCGGACATCTTCGCCCAGCTGGTCGCAGCCGCTGCCGCGGTCGTCGCCCTAGGACATCTCTACCCGTCAGGAGCGCCCACCCTCTGGGCCGGCGCGCTGCTCGCGGTCCTTACCCTGCGTTCCGGTCTTCAGGATCGCTATCGGCGCGAAGGCGGCTCGCCGGACCGCAGTCGGGGATGGGGGCGCTGGTTCATGGCCGGAGCGTTCGCCACCGGATTTCTGTGGAGCCTGGTCGCTTCGGTCTTCGTCATCACCGACAAACTCGCCTACCAGGTCGTGGCCCTGGGCTTGCTCGGTGGCATGAGCATCGCGGGCATCGCCCGTAACTCCGCATCGACCGGAATGATGATCGCTTTCGTGGCTCCGATGATCGGAACCACGACCGCAGCCCTGCTGGTCCATCCGACGAGCGTCCACGTATCCGCCGTCGTGATGCTGGGCGCCTTCAGCCTCGTCCTGCTCACCGCCGGCCGGTCCTTGCAGCAGTCGGTGCGCGCCGATCTTCGGCTCACGCTCGAGCTCATGAAGAATGGGGCCACGCTGGCGACGGCCCACGGCGTTTCTCGCGCGGGCACTTGGGAGGTGAACGCGGCGGGCCGGACGCTGTGGTCCGACGAGATGTTCGAGATTCTCGGGGTCGAGCCCTCAGCGGCGCCTTCCGTCGCCCTTCTGCTGGAGAGGATCGATCCCGCTGATCGTGAGGGCGCGGAGGCAGCGATCCGTACGTGGCTGTCCTGCGACGCGGACCTCGCCCTCGAACATCGCCTCTCCACTTCTGAAGGGGCGAGCCGCTGGATCTACCAGTTTGGACTCATCCAGCGAGACGCCGCCGGCCGACCGGTGCGACATACTGCGATCGTGCAGGACATCACCGAGCGCAAGCAGTCGGAAGCGCGCCGGCAGTTCGCCAACGTGGTGATGAAGACGCAGATGGAGGCGTCGGAGGATGGCATCCTGATCGTCAGCCAGGATCGCCAACTGTTCTCCTACAATGAACGCGTCGCCCAGCTGTTCGACATCCCTGCTCAGCTCCTCGAGGTCGGCGATGTCGACGCTCTCAGATCGCACATCATTTCGAAGGTTCGAGACCCTGAGGCGCTCCTCTCACAGATCGAGCATTTCGATCTGAGTCCTGGGGATAATGGAGGGGACGAGATCGAACTCGTCGATGGCCGCATCGTCCGCTGGTACGCCGTGACCTTGCAGTCCCCCGACGGCTCGAACCTGGGCCGCTCCTGGTTCCTCCGCGACGTGACCGAACAGCGGCGGGCGCTCGATCGGGCCGTGGAGAGCTCGCGCCAGGATCAGCTGACCGGCCTCCTCAATCGGGGAGCGTTCGTCGAGATCCTGCGCGAAACCATCTCGCGGGCGGCATCCGGGGAAACGAACTTCGCGGTGCTCTATCTCGACCTGGACAACTTCAAGGACGTGAACGACGCGCTCGGTCACCCCGCAGGCGACGAGCTGCTGCGCGCCGTGGCCGATCGGCTGCGCGCCAGCACGCGCTCGACCGACACCGTCGCCAGATTCGGCGGCGACGAATTCGCCGTCATCGCCGACCATGTCGAGGATCTCGAAGAGACCTCGCGGCGGGCAGGCAGGCTGATCGACGCCCTCAGCGAGCCCTATCAGGTCGCAGGCGTGCCGGTCCGGACCAGCTCCAGCATTGGCATCGCCCAGTACGAGCCTGGGGTCACCGAGGCGGAAACCCTGCTCTCCCGCGCCGACCTGGCCCTTTACAGCGCCAAGAACGGAGGTCGCGCCGCCTATCGTCCGTTCACCGAGGAGATGGGCTCCGAAGTCCGCACCCGACTGGCCTTGGGCTCGGATCTCCACCAGGCGATCAGCGGCGGCGAGCTGTTCCTGCTCTATCAGCCGCAGATCGATGTCGCTTCCAATCGGATCGTCGGGGTCGAGGCTCTCGTCCGCTGGCGCCACCCTGTGCGCGGCGTGCTTCCGCCCAGCCAATTCATTCCCGTCGCCGAGCAGACCGGGGTTATCGGCAAGCTCGGCCAATGGGTCCTGTCAGAGACCTGCCGCCAGGCCCGGGCCTGGCGCGACGCCGGCGCGCCGCCGGTCCGCGTCTCCGTGAACGTCTCGTCCCTACAGTTCAAGACCCCCCTCGCGTTCGAGGCCGACATCGCCGCTGCGCTCGCAGACAACGGCCTTGCGGCCGACAGCCTTGAACTCGAACTGACCGAGACGGTCCTGATGCACGCCTATCGCGAGCACGCAGACCTCCTGCTCAGACTGCGTCAGCTCGGCCTCACGATCGCCATCGACGATTTCGGGACCGGCTACTCGTCTCTCGACTATCTGCGCCGCTTCCCGGTCGATCGCATCAAAATCGCCCAGGACTTCGTCCGCGACCTCGAAACCGCCTCGGGCGACGCCGCGATCGTCAAGGCGACCATCGGCCTCGCGCGCGAGTTGAAGATCGACGTGCTCGCCGAGGGCGTCGAGCGGCCCGAACAGCTGGAACTTCTCGAAACGTGGGGCTGCCGGGAGGTCCAGGGATACTACTTCGCCAGGCCCCTGCCCCCGAGCGAGATCGCAGCCCTGCTCTGTTCTCCGAGCGCTCCGCGCGGCGATCAATGCCGCGGCAATCAGCGCTTCGGCCTCTCAGCGCGACACGAGGAGCCCGTGGCGCTGTTCTGAAGCGGTTTCCGATGCAGCGGCGATAGCCGATTCGGCTGCGGGGACGTTCTCGCGCAATTCCGCCAGCCAGACCTCTGCGTTGCCGTCCGAGGGGGCGCGCCAGTCGCCGCGCGGCGAGAGCGAGCCGCCGGACGAGATCTTCGGGCCATTGGGCAAGGCCGAGCGCTTGAACTGGCTGCGGGCGAAGAACCGCGTGAGGAAGACCTCCATCCAGCGGCGGATCTCCGACAGCGAAAAGGCGTGGCGGTCGGCAGTCGGAACATTCTCGGGCCACGCGCCGCGCGCGGCGTCGCCCCACGCGTGGAGGGCGAGGAAGGCGATCTTGGACGGCCGAAACCCGTAGCGGGTGATGTAGAACAGGGTGAAATCCTGCAGGGCGTAGGGTCCGACGATCGCCTGCGTCGACTGGACCGCGCCGCCCTCTCCTGGCGGTGTCAGCTCCGGCGAGATCTCGGTGGCCAGAATGGCCTCGAGGATGCGCGCGGTGTGGGCGTCAACGTCGCCTGAATTGGCGACGAAGCGGATCAGATGCTGGATCAGCGTCTTCGAGACCGAGGCGTTGACATTGTAGTGGGACATCTGATCGCCCACGCCGTAGGTGCACCAGCCCAGCGCCAGCTCGGAGAGATCGCCCGTGCCGACAACAAGCCCGCCCTGCTGATTGGCGAGGCGGAAGAGGTAGTCGGTCCGCAGGCCCGCCTGCACGTTCTCGAAGGTCACGTCATAGACCGGCTCGCCGCTCGCAAACGGATGGCCGAGGTCCTCCAGGAGCTGTCGCGCCGCCGGGCGGATATCGATCTCCGCCGCGGTCACCCCGAGGGCCTCCATCAGGGCCCAGGCGTTGGCCTTCGTGCCCTCGGAGGTCGCAAAGCCCGGGAGCGTGTAGGCAAGGACATTGGTCCTTGGCAGGCCCAGCTGGTCCATCGCTCTCGCCGCGACGATCAGCGCCTGTGTCGAGTCCAGACCGCCGGAAACTCCGATCACCGCTCGATCCAGGCCGCTTGCGCGGAGCCGCTGGGCGAGCCCTTGGACCTGGATGTTGTAGGCCTCGTAGCAGTCCTCCCGCAGCCGCGCGGGATCGGAGGGCACATAGGGGAAGCGCTCGATCGCCCGGCGCAGCGCGACCGGCTTTGCCGGAGCGTCCAGCTCGAAATAGGCCCAGCGGAAACGTGCGATCCGGTCTGCCTCTTCGTGCGCGCAGTCGCCAAAGCTGTTCAGCCGCATCCGCTCCTGCCGGATGCGGCCCAGGTCGACGTCAGCGAAGATCGTCTGGTCGCCCTCGAACCGCTTCGACTCCGCCAGTTCGTCCCCGCACTCGAACACGCCGGCCTGGCCGTCCCACGCGAGGTCCGTCGTCGACTCGCCTGGACCCGCCGCCGTGTAAAGGTAGGCCGCCACCGCGGAGCGCGATTGGCCGGCGCAGAGCAGACGCCGGGTCTGCGCCTTGCCGATGACGATATTGCTGGCCGAGAGGTTGATGAGGACCTCGGCGCCGGCGAGCGCCGCGGCGCTCGATGGCGGGATAGGCGTCCAGAGGTCCTCGCAGATCTCCACGTGGAACGTGAACGGGACGGCCCCAGCGGAGCGGAACAGCAGGTCGACGCCGAACGGCGCCGTCCGGCCGCCTACGGCGATGTCCCCTCCTCGCATCCCGGCGCCCGAGGTGAAGTGACGGCGCTCGTAGAACTCGCGGTAGTTGGGCAAGTACGTCTTGGGGACCACCCCGAGGACCCGGCCGCGGTGGATCACCACAGCGGTGTTGTAGAGCCTGCCCATCCGCCGGAGCGGCGCCCCGACAACCAGCACTGGAAAGAGATGGCGGCTCGCCTCGACTAGGTCGGCGATCGCCACATCCACCGCCTCGAGCAGAGCGTCCTGCAGCAGCAGATCGTCGATCGCGTAGGCCGACAGGCCAAGCTCAGGGAACGCCATGACCGCGGCGCCGGCCTCGTCGGCGCGCTCGGCCAGTTCAAGCGTCGCTGCGCGGTTGAAGACCGGATCGCCCGGCCTCACGCGAGGCACGCCCGCTCCGAGCCGGGCAAAATCGTGGGTGTAGAGGCAGGCGAAGTGCGCCGTGGTCAATCCATCTCTCCCGACCCGACGCGGACGGCGTCGTAATCCCCCGGTCGATCCCAAGCGCTGGGACGCACGTCAATGTGGGCGTTTCCGCAAGTGATCTCCAGTCGCCGCCTCCCGCGACGACCGACGCATCTATCCAGCCTCACCTCGCGTCCCCATTGACGCCCCCGCTCCGCCCCGCTTTTGGTGTCTCGAAGCGGCGGAAAGCCGATGCGGAGGAAAACCCATGGCGGCGAAGACATTTCCGATCGAAGCCGGGCACATCATGATGTTCGCCCGCTCCGTCGGAGACGACAACAAGGTCTACTACGACGAGGATCATGCGAAGGGCACGGAGGCTGGCGGCATCATCGCTCCGCCCACCTTCGTCCAGTCCAGCGCCCAGTTCGATCCCGACTATTTCCTGCGCCCCAAGGTCGGCCAGCCATGGTTCGGTTCGGGGAAGAATCCCACTGGGGTGGACCGTTCGGCCGGCGACGGCGGACGTGGGGGCGGCGGAGGCGGCGGGGGCCTGCACGCCGAACAGCATTATGAGTACCACCGGCACATCAAGCCGGGCGATGTCCTGACCGCGACGACCAAGCCCGGGAAAACCTGGGAGCGCGAGGGCCGGCGCTCAGGCAAGCTGGTGTTCTCCGAGTCCGTCACCGAATACCGCGACCAGAACGGCGAGCTGGTGATCACGGCCCGCGGCGTGGGCGTGCGCACCGAGCGTCCGGTCGACCAGAAGCAGGAGGCTTGATCGTCATGGCCCTGAAAGCCTCGAACCTGAAGGTCGGCGAGACCCACACCGCCCGCGTCGTCGACGATCTCAAGCGCACCCAGATCGTGCAGTACGCGGGCGCCTCGGGCGACTACAATCCGCTGCATACGGACGAAGTCTTCACCACCCAGGTCGCCGGCTATCCGTCGGTGTTCGCGCACGGGATGCTCACCATGGGCATGACCGGTAAGATGATCACGGACTATGTCGGCGACGCTCGCCTCAAGAAATACGGCGTCCGCTTTACGAGCCAGGTCTTCCCCGGGGACACCCTCGACGCGTCGGCGACGCTGAAGGAGATCAAGGACGAAGGCGGCGAGAAGGTCGCGGTCTTCGACGTCTCTACCGTCAACCAGAACGGCGTGCAGGTCCTGAGCGGCTACGCCGAGGCCCGCGTCGATCCGTAAGGGCCTCGACCGAGCCGCAGGACGAACCCGGAGCGCCGGCGGGTAGAGGCGGTGACGTTTTCTGCCCGCACACCAAACTCCCGTCATGGCCGGCCGAAAGTGCCGGCCACCCATGGCAAGGCTTGGCGAGCGTTGGCTATGGCCGCGTTCCTGGCGCGGCCACGGCGCACGGATCGGCTGCACGGTTCACCAACCGTTTCGCGTGACCGCGCCGGCCGGCGCGGTCAATGCCAGCGCCTGTCGAACCTGACCATGGGTCGCCGGCACTGACGGCCGGCGATGACGAGCCTAAGGGGGAGGCAACTGCGCTGGATCAGTTCACGGCCTCAGGACGCCGGCGCTCCGAGTATACCTTGCCCTATGAGGGCTTTTCGACGGGGGACGCAGTCGTCATGACCGGGGACCAACCAGGGGCGCTCGACCGCCGCGCCTTGATTTCATTGGCGGCGGCGGGAACCGTTGGCATGGCGACGCGCGCGACCCCGGCCCCCGCCCCTACTCCCTCTGGGACGACGGAGCGGCCCGTGATCGTCAATGCTCTGGGCGGGATCTCGGACCCGAACCTCGACCTGCCGCGCCAGACGCCGGCGCTGGCCGACACCGACGTTCCAGGCGTGGACGACCGCTCGGTGCGGGACGCCCTAGCCTCGGGCGTGAGCGCAGTGAACATGACCCTCGGCTACGTCTCTGGACCGATGGACCCGTTCGAGTACACGGTCGCCTCCATCGGCGCCTGGGACAAGCTGCTGCGCGAGCGGGCGAACCACCTGATCAAGGTCAATTCCGCCGACGACATCTCCCGCGCCCATCGCGAGGGCAAGGTCGGGGTCTTCTACGGCTTCCAGAACACCGTCCAGCTGGGCGACAAGCCGCAACGGGTCGATCTGTTCGCCAATCTCGGCGTCCGCGTGATCCAGCTCACCTACAACCCGGCCAATGCCGTCGGTGACGGTTCCATGGCCCCGCAGACCCGTGGGTTGACGCCATTCGGTCACGAGGTGGTGGAGCGCCTCAACGTGACGCGCGTGATGGTCGATCTCTCGCACAGCGGCGAGAAGACTTGCCTCGACGCGATCGCGGCCTCGAAATCTCCGATCTCGATCAACCACACGGGCTGCCGCGCTTTGACCGACCTGCCCCGCAACAAGACGGATGCAGAATTGCGGGGCGTCGCAGAGAAGGGCGGCTTCGTCGGAATCTATTTCATGCCCTACCTGACCCTCAGCGGACATGCGACGCCGCAGGACGTGGTCGCCCACATCGATCACGCCGTGAATGTCTGCGGCGAGGACCACGTGGGGATCGGAACCGACGGCGAGGTCTCTGAGATCGACGACCTCGGCGCCTATCGCGCCCGCCTCGCCGCCGAGATCGCCGGTCGCGCCGCCGCCGGCATTGGCGCGACAGGCGAGCGGGCGGACACCTATCCGTTCGTGGTCGACCTGCGCGGGCCAGACCAGTTCCACAAGCTCGCCCGCCTGCTGAAGGCGCGAGGCTATTCGGAGCGACGGATCGACAAGATCCTCGGGCTCAACTTCGTGAGCTACGCTCGTGAAATCTGGGGGTGAACCCGCGTCCCTGTCAGGTCACCGGTTCGAGACTCAGCGTGCGGCGCGCGGTGTGATCGCGTTCGAGGAACCAGGCGGCGGCAAGCTGGCAGAGGAACGTGAGGACGTAGAACGGGGCAAGCCAGAGCAAGGCGTGCATGAGGGCATGTTCGCCGAACCGGGGTTTGAGGTGGTCGCTGATCGCGCCCACGAAGAGCGGTCCGCCCCCAAGGCCGATGAGGTTGAGGATGAACAGCAGGATCGATCCGGCCACCGCGCGCTGCGCCGGCTCGACGCCGTTCTGAATCACCGCCAGCGCCGCCGGGAGGTAGGTGATGATCAGCAGCGAGGGGCCGACAACGAAAGCCAGAGCCGTCCGCCAGTCATGCGCCCCGATCATCGCCGGCAGGAACGGCAGCGCCAGAAGCATGCAGAACCCGGGCACGAGAGCGTAGGCCGCTGGCCTGGCAGGGCCCAGACGATCCACCAGCCATCCGGCAAGCCAAGTTCCCGCCGCGGTCGTGAGGCCGCTGACCGTGCTGTACCAGACCGCGATTTCGATCAGGGTCATCCCCTTCTCGCGTATCAGGAAGGCGGGCGTCCAGTTCAGCAGGGCGTAGCCGACGAAGGCGGTGAGACCGGCCGAGAGTGCGGTCAGTCCCAGCGCCGGCTTTCGCACGAACGCGAGCATGGCGGAGGCGACGCTCGCGCGCGGGCGGGACATGGCGCCAGGAGGATCCAGCCGCCCGCGACGCGGTTCGCGCACCACCAGGAGGATCAGGGGCGCCAGGAGCAAGCCGGAGGCGCCGAGGGCCTTGAACGCCGTGCGCCAGCCGAAATGGGCGGCGATCCAGCCGCCGCTCGCGGCCCCGAACAGGCTGCCGAACGGCACGCCCAATGAATACAGGGCGAGCGCGCGGCCACGGCGATGAGGCGGAAAGTAATCCGACAGGATCGAATAGGATGGTGGCGAGCCGCCAGCCTCCCCTACCCCCACCCCGATGCGGGCGGCGGCCAGCACCACGAACGAGCCGGCGAAACCGCAGGCTGCGGTGAAGAGACTCCAAAGCGTGCAGGCCGCTGCGACGATGCGGACCCGGTTGGAGCGGTCCGCCAGCACGGCCACCGGGATCCCGAAGGCGGTGTAGAACAGGGCGAACATCAGGCCGGTCAGCAGCCCGAGCTGGGTGTCGGTGAGATGCAGGTCCCGCTTCACCGGCTCGGCGAGGACGGAAAGGAACTGCCGGTCCAGGAAGTTGCAGGTGTAGGCGACGGCGAGGGTTCCGGCGACAAGGTAGGCGTAGCGTCCCGTCGGCGCGTCTCGATGCGGACGCGCCATGCCGTCATCAGTGGCCAAGCGCGGCCCTCCGTGAAACTCAAGGCGCCGTGCGCGCGCTGATTCCGCCATGGTGGCGTGGCCCTGGAAGGTCGTCTAGAAGCGCCAGCGGGTCGAAGCGGAGGCGCACAATGGACGTCAGGGGCTTGTGGATCGGCGTCTCGGCGGCCGCATTGGCGAGTCTCGCGTTCGCCGCGCACGCCGAGGAGGTCCGCACCGGCAAGGCGGCCATGGGCGATTGGCGGCAGGACGCCCCCGGTGTCGTGCGCCATCTCACGGTGGCCGAGGAGCCGACGCCTTCCAGTCCCACTGCCTTGCCCGCCGCCGTAGTCGCCCGCCCCGAGGGCGCGCACCCATCCGTCCCCGCCGGCTTCACGGTCGAGCCGTTCGCGAAGGTGAAGGGCGCGCGCCAGATCCGCGTCGCCCCCAACGGCGACATCTTCGTCGCCCAGACCTATTCCGGAAGCGTCACGGTGCTTCGGGCGGCCGACGGCGCCACGAAGCCCAGCGACCAGACAGAGTTCGTCAGCGGCCTGACGTTGCCGTTCGGGATCGCCTTCTATCCCGAAGGTCCCAATCCCCAGTGGGTCTACGTCGCCGAGAACAATCGCGTCGTCCGCTACCCGTACCAGAACGGCGACCTAAAGGCTCGCGGAGCCGCGGAAGTCGTGGTGGAGAAACTCTCCCCGCCCGGTGGCGGCCACGTCACCCGCGACATCGACTTTTCCAAGGACGGCCGCACGATGTTCGTCTCGGTCGGCTCAGGTTCGAACGTCGCCCAGGAGATGCCCGGCAAGACCCTCGAGGAGTCCAAGGCCTATGACGCCGAGCATCATGCGCTCGGCGCGACCTGGGGCCCCGAGGAGAACAGGGCCGACCTCCTGCGCTTCGATCCGGACGGCAAGGACTTCGCCATCTACGCCACCGGCCTGCGCAACTGCGTGAGCGTGCGCGTCGAGCCCCGCACGGGCGATCCCTGGTGTGTCGTCAACGAGCGCGACAGCCTGGGCGACAACCTTCCATTCGACTACGCGACGCGGGTCAAGGAAGGCGGCTACTATGGCTGGCCCTGGTGGTACATCGGCGATCACGAGGACAAGCGGCCAAAGAGCGACCGCCCGGATCTCGCCGGCAAGGCGATCGTGCCGGACGTCCTGATCCAGGCGCACTCTGCGCCGCTCGGGATCACGTTCTACACAGCGCGGCGCGGCGTCGCGGCCTTTCCGGCCGAGTACGACGGCGACGCATTTGTGACCCTGCACGGCTCGTGGAACCGCGCCGACCGAACAGGCTACAAGCTCGTCCGTGTGAAGCTCAAAAACGGAGCGCCCGTGGGGACCTACGAGGATTTCCTGACCGGCTTCGTGGTCGACAACAAGAGCGTGTGGGGCCGGCCCGTTGGCGTGGCCGTGGCGCATGACGGCGCCCTGCTCGTCTCCGACGACGGCGGCGGCGTGATCTGGCGGATCGCTCCGACCAAGGGCGCCAAGTGAGGGCCGCTCTCACCGCCGTCCTGGTCGCCCTGGCCGGCTCGGCGCTGGCTCAGGGCGCGCCGGGCGCCGACACGGCGACCGGACAACAGGTCTATGAGGTTCGCTGCAGCTTCTGCCATGGCGAGGGCGGCGTTGGCGGCCAGGGACCGGCGCTGATCGGCGTCATCGGCCGGAAGGCCGGGAGCGTGCCGAACTTCGCCTATAGCCCGGCTCTCAAGTCTTCCGCGCTGACTTGGACTCCGGCAAACCTCGATCGGTTCCTGACCAATCCGGCGGAACTCGTCCCGGGGACATCGATGCCGATGAGCGTGCCGGACGCCAAGGAACGGGCGGATCTGATGGCCTATCTGGCGAGCCTTCATTGACGACCGTAGCCGCCGATCCGCGCAAGGCCGGCGCGCCCGAGCTCTCCAAGGATCTTCGTCAGCGCCACGTCACCATGATCTCGATCGGCGGGATCATCGGCGCCGGCCTCTTCGTGGGCTCCAGCGCGGGCATCGCCACCATCGGCCCGGCCGTGGTCGTGAGCTACCTCCTCGCCGGCTTCGTCGTCCTTCTGGTGATGCGGATGCTCGGCGAGATGGCCGCGGCCTATCCCAACATGGGCGCGTTCACGGAGTTCGCCCGGCTGGGGCTGGGGAACTGGGCAGGATTCACCGCGGGCTGGGTCTACTGGTACTTCTGGGTATGCGTGGTGGCGATCGAGGCGCTGGCGGGCGCCAAGCTGCTGCACAACTGGATCGACCTGCCCGTCTGGACCTGGGGCGTCATCCTGCTGGCGGCGATGACCGCCACCAATCTCTGGTCGACGAAGTCCTATGGGGAGTTCGAGTTCTGGTTCGCCTCGATCAAGGTCGTGGCCATCATTCTCTTCATCGGCATCGGTGCGGTCGCGCTGGGCCTGCACGCCCCCTCCCCGGCCGGACGCTTTGCGAACCTGACCGCCCATGGAGGCTTCGCGCCCTTCGGACCGTTTTCCGTTCTTGGAGGCGTGACGAGCGTCGTCTTCGCCCTGACCGGCGCGGAGATCGCCACCGTGGCCGCAGCCGAGTCGGCGGAGCCGGGACGGGCCGTGGCGCGGATGACGAGCCAGGTGGTCACCCGCATCCTGCTCTTCTACGTGCTGTCCATCTTCCTGATCGTGACGATCGTCCCCTGGACGACCATCCACTCGGGCGACTCTCCCTTCGCGATCACGCTGGAGCGCCTCGGCATCCCCGGCGCGTCCGCGATCATGAATGCGATTGTCCTGACCGCCGTGCTCTCGTGCCTGAACTCGGGATTGTACGTGTGCTCGCGGGTCCTCTTCACCCTGGCCGCCCACGGGGACGCCCCAGCGGCGATGGTGAAGCTCAATCGCCGCAAGGTGCCCGTCACGGCCATTTTCGTGGTCATGGCCTTCGCCGTCGCCGCCATGGCCGCCTCGGCTCGATCGCCCGACAAGGTGTTCACCTTCCTCGTCGACACCTCCGGGGCGCTGATGCTGATCGTCTACGGCCTCGTCGCGACGGCACAGATCGTGGTTCGCCGGCGCCTGGAGCGCGACGATCCGAGCCGACTTGTCGTGCGGATGTGGCTGTTCCCCTGGGCGAGCTATTTCGCCGTGGCCGGCATGGTTGGAATCCTCGCCGCCATGGCGTTCATCCCCTCCTCATTCGCTCAGTTCGCGGCGAGCATGGGCGTGCTGGCGGTCGCCCTCGTGGCCTTCTTCCTGCTTCGCAGAAACAGGGCGACCGCCTGACGTCAGTCCTCGAGGCTCAGCAGACTCGCGTTGCCGCCTGCTGAGGTCGTGTCCACGGTGAAGGTCCGCTCCACCGCGAAGCGCGGCAGGTAGTGCGGGCCCCCGGCCTTCGGACCGGTGCCGGAAAGGCCTTCGCCGCCAAAGGGCTGCACGCCGACGACCGCGCCGATCATCGACCGGTTGACGTAGAGGTTGCCCACACGCGCACGCGCCCGGACCGCGTCCGCGGCCGCGGCGATCCGGCTGTGCACCCCTAGCGTCAGACCATAGCCATTGGCGCTGATGCGGGAGAGCGTCTCCTCCATCCGCCCGGCCTTCCATGTCGTCACATGCAGGATCGGGCCGAACACCTCCCGGTCCAGCTGCTCGACCTGATCCAGCCTGATCAGGCTGGGTGGGACGAAGTGGCCACTCAGGCTCGAAGGCAGCGTCGTCTGGAACACAATGCGATCGCGCCACTTCGCCAGATGGCCCTCGAGCGTCGCCTTGGCGGCCGCATCGATCACCGGCCCGACGTCGACGGCGGGGTCCATCGGATCGCCGACGACCAGTTCGGCCATCGCGCCTTGCAGCATCTCGATCACGCCCGGAGCGATGTCCTCGTGCAGGCAGAGCAACCGGAGGGCGGAGCACCGCTGGCCAGCGCTGAGGAACGCCGAAGTGACCACGTCGACGACGACCTGCTCGGGCAGAGCGGTGGAATCGACCAGCATGGCGTTGACGCCCCCGGTCTCGGCGATGAGCGGCACGATCGGCCGCTTCTCGTCTTCCAGCAGGGCCCTGGCGATCTTTCGGGCGCTCGCCGTCGAGCCGGTGAAGGCGACTCCAGCCACACGCGGGTCTGCGACGAGGGCGGCGCCGACGTCAGGCCCACCCGGAAGCAAAGCCAGGACCCCTGGCGGGACGCCGGCCTCCCGCGCCAGCCTCAATGCCGCCGCGGCGATGAGCGGGGTCTGCGGCGCCGGTTTGGCCACGACCGAATTGCCCATCACCAGCGCCGCGGTCACCTGGCCGAGGAAAATCGCCAGCGGAAAATTCCATGGACTGACGCAGGCGAAGACGCCGCGTCCGCGCAACGAGAGCTCGTTGAACTCCCCGGTGGGACCGGGGAGCGGCTCTGGAGCGCCGGCTCGTCGCGCCTCGCGGGCGTAGTAGCGGCAGTAGTCGACCGCCTCGCGCACCTCGCCCAGGGCGTCGGTCAGGCTCTTGCCTCCCTCGGCCACGAGCAGAGCCATGAGCGCGGCGCGATCCCGCTCGATGAGATCGCCAAGGCGCTCCAGGATGGCCGCCCTCGCGGCGACGCCCGCCAGATCCCAGGTGGGTTGAGCGCTGACGGCGGCTGCGATGGCGTGGTCGACCTCTTGTCGGGTCGCCTCCGCGACATGGCCCGGAGAAGCCCCGCCCGCCGGATTCTCGACGGCCTTCGAAGCCACCGCGCCCTGCGAGAAGTCCATCAGGGCGCCCGCATTTGACGGCTTGGCGAGCGAGCTGCGCATCTTCTCGAGCAGGGAGGCGACGACCGCATCGTCGGAAAGATCCAACCCCGCGCTGTTGCGTCGGGTCGGCCCATAGATCTCGCCAGGCCGGACAATGGCCGGGTGCGGGGTGAGCCCCGCCGTCATGGCCGATTCCGTGGGGTCGGCGAGCAACTCCTCGTCGCTCACGTCCCGGTCGGCGATCTGGTGCACGAAGCTGGTGTTGGCGCCGTTCTCCAGAAGACGGCGGACGAGGTACGCGAGAAGGTCGCGATATCCTCCGACCGGAGCGTAGACCCGCACGGCCAGCTGGCGGCGGGTCATCAGGCCTTCGTAGAGGCCCTCCCCCATCCCGTGCAGCCGCTGGAACTCGAAATCCCTGCGGTCGCCAGCCCACTCGAGGACGGTGGCCACGGTCAGGGCGTTGTGTGTCGCGAAGGCAGGATAGAGATCGCGTTCGCCAAGCAGCGCCCTCGCGCACGCAAGATAGGAGACGTCGGTGTTCGTCTTGCGGGTGTACACCGGATAGTCGGTCAGGCCTCTTTCCTGGGCGCGCTTGATCTCCGTGTCCCAGTAGGCGCCCTTGACCAGACGGACCATCAGCTGCCGGCCGGTCGCTGCAGCGAGTTCGGCCGACCAGGCGATCACGGCTGGGGCGCGCCGCTGATAGGCCTGCACCGCCAGACCGAGCCCGTCCCATCCCGCCAGCGCGGGGTGCCGCGCCACGCGCTCGATGATGGAGAGCGACATTTCCAGGCGCTCGCTCTCCTCGGCGTCGACCGTCAAGCCGACACCCAGGCCCTTTGCGATACGGCCCAGCTCGACGACGCGATCGGCCAGTTCCGGAACCGCGCGCCCAGCCTGGAAGGGCTCGTACCGCGGATGCAGGGCCGAGAGCTTCACCGACACGCTGTCGGCCGCGTGGACATCGACGCCGGACGGCGTCGCGCGGCCGATCGCCTCGACCGCCTTCGCGTAGGATTCGAGGTACGCTTCCGCGTCGGGCGCGGTCCGCGCGCCCTCCCCAAGCATGTCGAAGGAGTAGCGGAAGTCCCGGTTCGCTCCGCGATCGGCTCGTCGAAGAGCCTCGCCGATATCGCGGCCGAGGACGAAGGCTTCGCCCATCCGCTGCATGGCGACCCCGACCGCAGCGCGGATGGCCGGTTCGCCCATGCGCGCGACCAGTCCCTTCAGGACCCCGCCGCGAGGCTCGGTGAGGCTCTGCGCAAGGATCAGGCCCAGGGTGGCGCTCTTCACCAACACGCCCTCGGCGTCGGACAGGTGGCCGCGCCAATCGCCGCGACCGAGCTTGTCACGGATCAGGGCATCGGCGGTGCCGACATCGGGCACGCGCAGATACGCCTCCGCCAATCCGAGGAGGGCTGCGCCCTCTTCGCTGGATAGGCTGTACTCGGCGAGGAACTGATCCACCCACCCCGCACGACCCGGCGCCCGCAGTTCCGCAAGCAGCTGGCGGGCCTGGGCGACCACCCTTGATCGCTCCGCTGCGGTCAGTCGCGACGCCTTCGCCAGGGGCTCCAGGGCGGCGTGCTCTCCAATGCGGTAGAGGGGGGCGATGTCCGCTCTCGAGCGAATGAGGGACGCGCTATCGCGCGACAATTCCAGGCTGGACAATGAGGTAACCGTCTACTTTGCAAGCGCGGCGGTTTGGCCCGGCCGCGGCGTTCCTATATCACTGGATGCGCAAGGAGGATCGGCATGATCCACATCAGATCAAGGCTAGTCTCCGGCGCCCTTTTCCTCGGGCTACTTGCCTCCCCGGTCCTGGCCCAGGAGACGATTCCGACGGCCTCCGACGCCCCGCTGGGCGGAGCGCCGACGCCGCAGGCCGGTCCCCCCCAGACGCTGGGCCAGAGGCCCTACTTTGACGGATCCGATATCGTCCGCGGCGAAGTCAACGGATGCGGGGTTCCGCCTAAGGAAGATGGATCTCGCGACAAGAGCGTTCACGGCGAAGTCTATGGCGCCGTGGGTAACCACGGTTACCGCGAGGCTGGCGGAGCCGCCTGCATTCCGATCGGCGACCACTCGGCGGCGACGATCGCGGTGGACGCCGGTCGTTATCCGGCCTGGCGCTCGCGCTGACAGTTTTTCTTTCCGGAAGGCGGCGATCTCACGCCACGCCGGATCGCGCCCTGACAGGTTCGGCGCGCTCGCGGAAGACGACCGTGTTGTTCATGTAGAAGTTGAACAGGAACGCCACGCCGATCCCGCAGATCTTGCCGAGATCGGGAGCATATGGCGTCAGGAGGCTGGGCGGCAGCCCGATGAGGTCGGCGACCCAAGCGACCATCGCCGCAAAAGGGGCGAGCGCGTCGGCGACGCCGGTCACGCCTACGTTCACGGTCATGCCCACGACAGCGATGCCGAAGAACCGCGCGAGCTGTCTGAGGCTCAGCGCGTGGCCGAACACGAACATCGAGCACAGGGTGTAGTTGACGACAGCGGCGACGCAGAAACTGCATGTGGCCGCAAGGACGATCGACATGCCCGTTCCGGCGTGCAGGGCGTTGAAGATCGTCACATCGACAACCGCCGCCGTGGCGCCGGTCAGGATGTACCGGCGGAACCGCGCGGCCGTCTGCGAGGAAATCATCTACGCCCCGTACCCTGATCGCGCCGCCAATCAACCCCTTTCCGTTGCGACCTAAGGCTCCGCTAGGGCGGCGGCGAGCAGGTCCAGAGCGGCGGCGGCGAAGGCGATCATGTTGGATTCCCGGTCGGAAGCACCCGTGCGGGCGGTGGCGGCG
>JAFANN010000086.1 GCA_019232665.1 Caulobacteraceae bacterium
GCCATGGCCGAGCACGACATCGCCCCGATCGACCTGCTCTACGTCAACCTCTACCCGTTCGAGGCGACGGTCGCCTCCGGCGCGCCGTTCGAGACCTGCGTCGAGAACATCGACATCGGCGGACCGGCGATGATCCGCTCAGCGGCCAAGAATCATGCCCATGTCGCGGTCTGCACCGCGCCGGAGGACCTCGCCGAGGTCCTTGCCGCGCTCGAGGCGAACGGCGGCACGAGCCTGGCCCTTCGCCGCAAGCTCGCCGCCCGCGCCTACGCGCGGACAGCCGCCTATGACTCGGCGATCTCGACCTGGTTCGCCGCCCAGACCGCGCCTGGCGAGTGGCCAGGGCGCAAGAGCATCGCTGGCGAGCTGAAGCAGGCGATGCGCTATGGCGAGAACCCGCATCAGGCCGCCGCTTTGTATGTATTCGCCAATCCTCGCCCGGGCGTCGCCACCGCGCGTCAAGTGCAGGGGCGCGAGCTGAGCTACAACAATATTGCCGACACCGACGCGGCGATCGAGCTGGTCGCCGAGTTCGATCCTGCCGACCGCGCGGCAGTGGCGATCATCAAGCACGCCAATCCGTGCGGCGTGGCGTTGGGCGCAGATCTCACCGAGGCCTACCGCCGCGCCCTGCAGACCGACCCAGTCTCCGCCTTCGGCGGCATCGTGGCGGTCAATCGACCGCTCGATGGCGCGGCGGCGGAGGAAATCGTCAAGGTCTTCACAGAGGTGGTGATCGCCCCAGACGCCGACGAGGCTGCGCTCAAGGTCTTCGCTTCGCGCAGGAACCTCCGTCTGCTGCTTACCGGCGCCCTCCCCGATCCGTATGCGGCAGGCGAGACATTCCGCTCTGTCGCCGGAGGCTTCCTGGTGCAGTCGCGCGACGCCGCGCGCATCACCGCCGGCGATCTCAAGATCGTCACCAAGCGTGCGCCAACACCAGCGGAAGTGGCGGACATGCTGTTCGCCTTCACGATCGCCAAGCACGTCAAATCCAACGCCATCGTCTTCGCCAAGGACGGCCAGACCGCAGGCGTGGGCGCAGGCCAGATGAACCGGCGTGACTCGGCCCGCATCGCCGCCCTGCGCGCCGGCGAAGCAGCCGAGGCTGCGGGCCTGCCGCAGTCCCTGGCCAAGGGCTCCGCCTGCGCCTCCGACGCTTTCTTTCCGTTCGCGGACGGATTGCTGCAGGCGGTCGAGGCGGGGGCCAGCTGCGTGATCCAGCCTGGCGGCTCGATCCGCGACGAGGAGGTCATCGCCGCCGCGGACGAGGCGGGCATCGCCATGGCCTTCACAGGCGTGCGCGTGTTCCGGCACTGAACTTCGCCGCGGCCGCGCGAGCGGCCGCCTTAGTTGCGGGTCAGACAGCCCTCATCGAGCGGGTGGCGCGCAGACGCGCGCCCGTAAGGCCTATTCCGACCATCATCAGCGCCCAGACCGTCGGTTCCGGAACTGAAAACGGATTGAACGGACCGGGCGCCGGAGGCGGGGCCGGCTTGGGCGAGGTGAAGACGTAGTTGAGGACCGTCGTCATCTTCGTCGGATCCTTGGGTACGTATTTGTAGGAACCGGTGATGGTCGAAGTCTCCGGCCCGACGATCACGACATTGCCGGTGATGCCATTCTGGGTGAGATAGGCCGGAAGATTCTTGTACCAGTCGGTGGCCATGAAGGAGAAGCCGGTGATGTCGCCGCTCTCCAGGTCTCCCGTGGCCGACGTGATCGGAATCATCAGGGTATCGAAGGGGCCGAATTTCTTCGTCGTATCGGTGAGGGTCACGAAGCTCGTCGTTGGGTCGACCACCCACATCCCATCCTTCATGATCGTGTTGATCGTGTAGCTTGCGGTGATGGTGTATTCGCCGTTGTATTGCGTGCCGTAGTCCGCCTTCGGACCTGTCCCGTTCGAGGTGATCGCACCCATCAGCGTGGTCGTGGACATCAGGGTCGCGGCGTAGGCGCCCCCGGATGTCGTCGCCGCGAGGACCATCGCAAGGCCCGCAGTCCTGCCGATAGTTGTCATGAGCTGCCCCATCGAGGAGACGCGCGGCCATGGGACGCCCGGCCGCCCCGCGCGTCGGCCACGACCTGGGCGCCGCCACGCAAGTCCCCCTCCAGAAGATTGTCAATCTTGGAATAAATTCCACGGAAGGCGGTCTCTCCGTAAGGGCGGGGTCCAGATCGCCTCGCTCAGAACTTGGTGGTACGAATTCGACGCCCTCGAACTGCGGGAGGCGGTTGGATGGTTCCGAGGCGCGGGGTGCTCAAGGGCGCGGCGGCCCTGGCGGCGGGTACAACCGCGACAGGACGCGCAGTCTCCCAATCCAGATCGAATCTGCCGCCCAACATCCCCGAGTGGATGAAGACCCAGGGCGCGACGATCCTCAGTCCACCCTATGGGCTACCATCGCCCTTCGAGAAGAATGTGATCCGGCGACAGCGCACCCGCACGCCGACCCAGACCGCCGCCACGACCACGACCCCGCTGCAGGACCTGCAGGGGATCATCACGCCCAATGGCCTCCACTTCGAGCGCGATCACGGCGGCGTCCCGGCAATCGATCCCGACCAGCACCGCCTGATGGTGCACGGCCTGGTGGAGCGTCCGCTGATCTTCACCATGGACGACCTGACCCGCTTTCCGTCGGTGTCGCGGCTGTATTTCATCGAGTGCTCGGGCAACGGCTCGTGGAACGTTTTGCCGCCCGCGACGACGGCGCAGGAGAGCCGCGGCCTGCTCAGCTGCGCCGAGTGGACCGGCGTTCCGCTCGCCACGGTGCTCGCCGAGGCTGGGGTGAAGCCGGGCGCCGCCTGGTTGCTGGCCGAGGGCGCCGACGCGGCCGCCATGACCCGCAGCGTGCCGATCGCCAAGGCGATGGACGACGCCCTGCTCTGCTACTCCCAGAACGGCGAGCGGCTGCGGCCCGAGCAGGGCTATCCGCTGCGCCTGCTGTTGCCCGGCTTCGAAGGCAACATGTCCGTCAAGTGGCTGCGCCGGCTCAAGCTTGGCGACCAGCCATTTCAGACCCGCGAGGAGACCGGCCAGTACAGTGACCTGATGCCCAATGGCGTGGCCCGCCAGTTCACCTTCGTGATGGAGGCCAATTCGATCATCACCTTCCCATCGGGCGGCCAGCGACTGCATGGCCCGGGGTCCTACGAGATCTCCGGCCTGGCGTGGTCCGGCCGCGGCCGCGTCACCGGCGTGGAGGTCTCCACGGACGGCGGGCGGCAGTGGCGCCGCGCGGCGCTACAGGAACCGGTGCTGACCAAGTGCCTGACGAGGTTTCGCCTGCCGTGGACCTGGGACGGCGCGCCGGCCCTGCTCCTTAGCCGCTCGATCGACGAGACCGGCTATATCCAGCCCAGCCGCGCCAAGCTCGTCGCAGTACGAGGGCTGAATTCCCACTACCACTACAACGCCATACAGCCCTGGCAGGTCGCGGCCGATGGGACGGTGACCTATGTGGCCTAGGCTAGGCGTCGGGGCCGTCTGCGCCGCCGTCGCAGTCGCGGCCCTCCCCGCCACTGCCACAGCGGCGCCGCAGCCGGCTTACGGCTTCGGCCGCCCCGCGACGGCGCAGGAGATCGCCGGCTGGGACATCGATGTGCGCGCCGACGGCGCAGGCCTGCCGCCGGGCCAGGGGAGCGTCGCGGCCGGACGCGGCGTCTACGGCCAGAAGTGCGCCGCCTGCCATGGCTTCACCGGCGAAGGCGGTCCGATGGAAGCGCTCGTCGGCGGCGCCGGCACGCTGGCCTCGGCCCATCCGGTGAAGACCGTGGGCAGCTTCTGGCCCTATGCGACGACGCTCTTCGACTACGTCCGCCGGGCCATGCCGTTCAACGCCCCGCAGTCGCTGTCAGCCGACGAGGTCTATGCGGTCACAGCCTATGTGCTGTTCCTGAACCACCTCGTCCCGCAGGACGCCGTGCTCGACGCCCGCACCCTGCCCCAGGTCAAGATGCCCAACCGCAACGGCTTCACCAGCCCCGACCCGCGGCCCGACGCGCCTTAGGCTTCCGCCAGGTCTCGCAGCGCGGCGTTGGCGATGGTGAGCTTGGCGAAGCTCCACGGGCCGCCCGAACGCTCGATCTCCTCCAGCGTCCGGCGCGCGGCCTTGACCGGGGTGGCGTGATCGCCGGCCCAGGCGGCGACGGCCTCGAGATCCTTCTGCGGGTCCGGCGAAGGGTGGCCGGCGAAGCGCATGATCGAGCGTGCGACCTCCGCCTGCTCGCTGTGCATGTCGTGCACCAGACGCCGCACCGCCAGGCGTTCGAAGCTGTCGGCCGCCCCTCGCGCCGCGGCGGCCGCCCGCAGTTTGTCGAAGCCGAAAAGCCCGCCGATGCGGTGGTAGACGAAGGCCGCGTTGGCCACCGGCCAGTCCTGCGCCGCGGCGAGGTCCGTTACGGTGGTCGACGGGATCAACGTGCGCATCAGGCCGATGGAGTGCGCCAGACCGCGCGGCGCGCCCATCTTGATCCAGGCCGAGGCGCGCCGGACCGCCGCCTTGGCCTCGAAGCTCGACAGGCAGGCCGGGATCAACGTCTTGAGCACGTCCACCGCCGGCCGATAGGTCTCGATCAGGCCCTGCACCTGGGCGCCCTCGCGGGCGGCGCGGCGGGCGAGCCAGTAGGTCTGGCCGCGCAGCACGTAGACGAGCTCCTGGAACAGGGCTGTCTGGGCCACCGCGGGGATCTGGCCGTCGAGGGCCGCCACCTCGCTCCAGGGTCCGGCGCACCGCAGGGTCTCGCGCGCCGCGGCGAACGCCGCGACCAAGGCGGTGGTGTCGCACCCGGTCGCGGTCCGGAGCCGTCCGGCGAAGCTGAAACCGCAGGAGTTGACGATGTCGTTGTCGAGCACTGTGGCGATGATTTCGCGCCGCAGGCGGTGGGAGCGCATCTCGGATTCGAAGCGCCTCAGCGCCGTCGGGAAGTACGCCTCGAGGGTGGCGAGGAACCACGGATCGTCGGGCGCCTCGGACGCGACGATCTCATCCGACAGCTCCAGCTTGCCATAGGCGAGCAGGACCGAGAGCTCCGGCCGGGTGAGGCCTTTGCCAATCTTGGCGCGTTCGGCCAGGGCGGCGGCGCTCGGCAGACCCTCCAGCCCCCGGTCCAGCCGACCGCGCGCCTCGAGGTCGGCCATGAACTGCTCGGCCGCAGCCAGCTCACTGGTCCCCTCGGCCTCCAGCAGGCTCAGCGCCAGGGTCTGGTCGTAGTTGTGCGCCAGCACGTGCTGGCCCACGTCCTCGGTCATCGACGCCAGCAGCGGGTCGCGGTCGTCGGGCGCGAGGTCTCCCGTCCGCTCGGCCATGCCCATCAGGATCTTGATGTTCACCTCGTGGTCGGAGGTGTCCACGCCCGCGGAGTTGTCGATGGCGTCGGTGTCGATCCGTCCGCCGGCGAGGGCGTACTCGATCCGTCCCCGTTGGGTGAGGCCCAGGTTGGCCCCCTCCCCCACCACCTTGCATCGCAGGTCGCGGCCGTTGATCCGGATCGAGTCGTTGGCCTTGTCGCCGACGTCGAGATTGGATTCCGAGCTCGCTTTCACATAGGTGCCAATGCCGCCCAGGTAGAGCAGCTCCGCCCGCGCCTTGAGGATCGCGCATATCAGCTCGGCGGGCGAGACCGCCTCGGCCTTGATATCCAGAACCGCCCGCGCCTCGGGGCTCAGCGGGATCGACTTCTGGGTGCGCGGCCAGACCCCGCCGCCGGGGGAGATCACCGAGCGGTCATAGCTGTCCCAGGTCGACGCCGGCAGGTCGAACAGACGCTGGCGCTCGGCGAAGCTGGCGGCGGGATCGGGGCTCGGGTCGATGAAGATGTGGCGGTGATCGAAGGCCGCCAGCAGCTTGAGGCAGGGCGAGAGCAGCATGCCGTTGCCGAACACGTCGCCAGACATGTCGCCCACCCCGATGACCGTCGTCGGCTGGGTCTGGATGTCCTTGCCCATCTCGCGGAAGTGGCGCTTGACCGACTCCCAGGCGCCGCGGGCGGTGATCCCCATCGCCTTGTGGTCGTAGCCGTGCGAGCCGCCTGAGGCGAAGGCGTCGTCGAGCCAGAAGCCGTAGTCGCGAGCCACGCCGTTGGCGATATCGGAGAAGGTCGCCGTCCCCTTGTCCGCTGCGACGACCAGATAGGGATCGTCGGCGTCGTGGATGACGACGTTCGGCGGATGCACGACCTTCCCCGTGGCGTCGATATTGTCGGTGATGTCGAGCAGGCCGCAGAGGAAGGTCTTATAGGCCTTCACCGCCTCTTCGCGGACAGCCTCGGGCGAGCCGCCGCGCGGCAGGCGCTTGGGATAGAATCCGCCCTTGGAGCCTACCGGCACGATCACCGCGTTCTTCACCTGCTGGGCCTTGACCAGGCCGAGCACCTCGGTGCGGAAATCGTCGCGCCGGTCCGACCAGCGCAGGCCGCCGCGAGCCACAGGGCCGAAGCGGAGGTGCACGCCCTCGACCTGCGGCGAACCGACAAAGATCTCGCGGAACGGTTTGGGCGCAGGCAGGTCGGCCAGCTCGCGGCTGGCGATCTTGAAGGAGATGTAGGGCTTCTCCGACCCGTCCGGGGCAGTCTGGTAGAAATTGGTGCGGGTGATCGACTGCACGAGGGCCGCCAGCCTGCGCAAGGCGCGGTCGTGGTCGAGGCTCTCAACCGCCTGCAGGGCGGCTTCGATCTGATCGCCGAGCATAGCCGCTTCACGCTGACGCTCGGCGCGCGTGGACTTGCTCGCCGGATCGAACCTGGATGCGAACAGACGCAGAATCAGGCGCGCCACCTCCGGGTGAAGCGCGAGGGCCCGCTCCTGCACCGCCTGGGTCGGCTCCATCCCCGACTGCTGCCGATAGCGGGCCAGGGCCCGGATCAGGGCCGCTTCGCGCCACCGCGCGCCCAACTCCAGGACCAGGCGGTTGAAGCCGTCGCTTTCGGTATGGCCGTCCCAGACCGCCTGGAAGGCCGCCTCGAACGGCTCCTGGACGTCGGCGAAGGTCAGACGATCGCCATTGGCGTCTTCAACCACGAACTCGTGGATCCATGCCCGTGGGGCGGAATCCGGCTTCACGCAGAAGCCTTCCTCCGACAGGGCCGAAAGGCCCATGTTCGCCAGGATCGGCAAGACCGCAGCGAGGTAGGCGGCCTCCTCGCCTCGGCGGTAGAGCTTGAAGCGGAAGCGCAGCGGCGAGTCGGTGGGGTTGCGGAACGCCCTCACCGCCACCGCGCCTTCGCCGGCCAGGGCCTGAATGACCTGCAGGTCCGCCAGGCCCTCTTCGCCCCGGTAGCGGTCGCGGTAGCTGATCGGGAAGGCGCGGGTCCAGGTCTGCAGGATGCGGCCGGTCTCGTCGCGGCCAATCGTGGGGTCGGCGCGAACGGCGACCTCGAAGTCATCCTCCCAGGTGCGGGCAGCCCGCGCGATCTCCGCCTCGAGCACGTCGAGGTCCGGCGTTGGATGGGCGCCGGGAGTGACGCGCAGCACGTAGTGCACACGCGCCAGGGGCGAGTCGCCGTAGCTTGGGAAGGACGAGGTGACCTCGCCCTCATAGGCCTGCTGCAGGATGGCCTCGGCGCGCTGGCGCAGGCGCTCGTCGTAGCGCTCGCGGGGGGCGTACAACAGGATCGAGACGTGACGGTCGAAGGGATCGCGTCGGGCGAACAGCTTCACCCTCGGCCGGTCCGACAAGTGCAGGATGTCCCGCGCCATCGGCAGCAGTTCCTCGGCGCTCACCTGGAACAGCTCGTCCCGCGGGAAGCTCTCCAGGATGTGCGCCAGGCGCATGGCGTTGTGGCTGGCCGGCAGGAACCCCGCCGCCTCGATCACCTCGTTCACCTTCGCCCGCAAGATGGGCGTGTCCCGCGCCGCGCGGTCGTAGGCCTCGGCGGTGAACAGCCCCACGAAGCGCACCTCGCCCGAGGGGCGCCCGTCAGGGCCGTAGTGACGTACGCCGATGTAGTCGAGCTGCGTGCGCCGGTGAACGCGCGAGCGCATGTTGGACTTGGCCACCACCAACGGATCGGCGTGGGCCAGGCCCTCGCGCAGGGCCGCCGACAGGACCGCCGGCTCGGCGTCGCGCCGCAAGATCACCCGGGTCGCGTCGCGCAGCACGCCCAGCCCCGAGGAAGGCTCATAGCTGGGCTCCTCGGCGGCATACCCGCCATCACGCGTGCGTGGGTACGTGTAGGCCCTCGCGCCGAGGAAGACGAACTGGCCGTCGTCGAGCCAGCGCAGGAAAGCGATGTCTTCCGCCAGGTCGGCCGGATCGCCCGGCGCCGCCCGGATCAGCTCTCCGATGCACCTGGCCAAGAGGGCGAGGATCGCCGGGAAGTCCGCCACGGCGGTGTGCACGTCGGAAAGCGTCTCGCGCACGCCCTGGATCAGGTCTTCCTGGCGCTCCTCGGCCACCGGCGCCAGCCAGACCTGGATCATCGACCGACGCGCCTCGCCCTGGCCGGCCAGGGGGTGGAACATGGCGCGGATCTCCACGCCACGCTCGCTCAGCTCGCCCATGACGCTGTCGACCAGGAACGGCGCGTCCGGCTGGACGATCTCCAGCAGGTCGCTCCTCAGGTCTGCGCCGTCCGCGGCGCGGGCGCGCACCAGGCGCACCGCCGTGTCCTCGACGCCCGTCTCCTCGCCGAGCAGCCAGAAGTCCGCCAGGACCGCGGCCATATCCTGCGCCGTGACTTCGGGAAGCTCCGAGGGTCGGTAGTCTTCGAGGACGTGAGCGACGAACTCGCGTTCCGGTGGTCCGGGCGGTGGGCGATTCGGCGCAATTCGCGCCAGGGCCTCTCCGAAAAGTGCAAGCAGTTGGGTGAGGGAGACCTCGCTCAGAGGCGAAGTTGACTGGTCGTCTGGCATACGGCGCCTTCGTTTCAGGCGCCTTCTAGCGCTCCAGTCCGCTCGCCGGAACCCCCTGCGGGCGCAACGGTAGGTTGCAACACCGCGCCATGGCGACGCTTGACTTCTTTCCACGCGGTCGAACGTGCTCGCCCCCGCTCGGCGAAGGCGATGGAGACAACGAAATGACGAGTGAGACGGCGGCGCAGCGGGGAATGAGCTATGGCGACTATCTTGCCCTGGACGACCTGCTTGCGGCTCAGCACCCGCTGTCGGGGGAACACGACGAGCTGCTGTTCATCATCATCCACCAGGCGTCCGAGCTGTGGCTGAAGCTCTCGATCCATGAGCTGCGGGGCGCGCGCAGCCATATTGCGCGCAACGACCTCGGCCCGGCTTTCAAGATGATCGCCCGCGTGTCGCGCATCCAGGGCCAGCTGATCCAGTCCTGGGACGTCCTGGCGACCATGACGCCCACGGACTACCACCGGATCCGCCCTCACCTCGGACAGAGCTCGGGGTTTCAGTCCTTCCAGTACCGGGTGCTGGAGTTCCTCATGGGCGCCAAGGACGCCGCGCATGTGCGCCTGCACGAGGGCGAGACCCACCACGCCGCGCTCGTCGAAGCCCTGGCCGAACCCAGCCTCTACGACGAGTGCCTGCGCCTTCTCGCCCGGCGCGGTTTCGACATGCCTCCGGGGGTAACGCAGCGCGACTTGCGCTCGCCGCACGCCCCGGACCCCTCAGTCGAGGCCGCCTGGCGCGCCGTCTACCTCGATCCTGAACGCCACTGGGACCTCTACGAGCTCGCGGAGAAGCTCGTCGACCTCGAGTTCCGCTTCCAGCAGTGGCGCTTCGCCCACCTCAAGACGGTCGAGCGGATCATCGGCTTCAAGACCGGCACCGGCGGTTCTTCCGGCGCGAGCTATCTCAGCCGCGCCCTCTCCGGCTCCTTCTTCCCCGAACTGTTCGCGGTGCGAACGGCGCTTTAGGAGGCGGTCGTCAGAGTCTGGGCGCGCCTGCGGCGACCACGGCGGCGCCTGTCCAGGTTTGTCTGCCCCTATGTCTGCCGAAATCGACAAGCGCTATATTAGAGGCTGTGTTCAGAGACGGACCTCCCGATGACTGTCACCTATGAGTCCGACATCGTAGCCTGGGCCGAGGAGCAGGCCGCCTTGATTCGGGCCGGCCGGTTTGACGAGGTCGACATCGTGCATGTCGCCGACGAGGTCGAGGACGTGGGGCGCAGCGAAGAACGCGAATTGGCGAGCCGGATGGCCGTGCTGCTCGCGCACCTCCTGAAGTGGCGTTATCAGCCGGCCCGCCGAGGCACGAGCTGGCAGGTGACGATTCGAGCTCAACGCCAGGCAATCGCTCGCCGCCTCGCCCGCACACCCAGTCTGAAGGCGGATTTCAACGACCCCGAATGGTCGGAGATTGTCTGGGGCGACGCGGTCGGCAAGGCCGCTGAAGAGACCGGACTGAAAGACTTCCCCCTCGCCTGTCCCTGGACTCGCGAGCAGGTGATGGACCTCGAGTTCCTTCCAGAGTGAGCGAATCTGCCCAGCCCGCGGCGATGGGTACGGATGCCCTTACTCCTAGGCGACGGCGACCATATCCCAGATCCCGTGCGGTCGCCGCTCTTAGCACCGGAACGGCGGTAGGCGTGCTTGCTGCTTGGCTTCTTCTGTCTCCCACCCGAGCTGTGTTCGCAGCGCCACTCGTCATTTGGGTGAAGGGAATGCTAGCGTTCGGGCTTTGGACTCTGGTCTTCTCGCCGCTATACTTCTTTCCTATAGTCGTAATTTCCACAATAGTTTGGTGGGCGCTGAATCGAACTCGATTAGATCGAATGATTTCGGCGGCGCTCCTCGGATTTATTACGACATTCGCCGTTTGCGTGGCTGAAGAGTTCCTTCGCTCAGTTTTTTTGGGGCGCTCCATCTACGAGTGGGGCTGTAAGTTCGGATTGGCCGGAGCGCTTACAGGCCCTGGCTAAGGCGAAAAGCGCCTCAGTCGCCTCTGAGCCTCGGTTCCGACGGGACTGAGCCCCCTACACCAGCGCCCCGTGGCAGTGCTTGAACTTCTTGCCTGAGCCGCAGGGGCAAGGGGCGTTGCGGCCGGTGCGTTCGAAGCCTTCGGGCATGGCCGCCAACGGGACGGCCGCGCGCTGGGCGGCGTCGCCGCCGAACAAGGCTGCGCCGGCCACCTCGAGCGCGCGCTCGTTCTCGCCCGTCGTCGGATCGAGGTGCACCTCCCATGTCGCCGGGGCGACCGGCGGTGGCGGCGGCGCTTCGAAGCGGAACTCCACCGTCATCAGCCAGCGCGTGACCTCTTCGCGGAGGTTGCCCATCAGACCTTGGAAGAGGGTGAAGGCCTCGGTCTTGTACTCGTTGAGCGGATCGCGCTGGCCGTAGCCGCGCAGGCCGATGACATTGCGCAGGTGGTCGAGGTGCGTGAGGTGCTCGCGCCACTGCATGTCGATCATCTGCAGCAGAAAGTTCTTTTCGAGGGCGCGCATGCGCTCGGAGCTGATTGCCTCCTCCCGCTCGGTCGCGTGAGCGTCGGAGGCGGCCGTCAGCCGTTCCCGAATCTCCTCGTCGGCGATGCCCTCCTCCGCCGCCCAGTCGGCCAGCGGAAGGTCCAGGCCGAGGATCGCCTGCACGCGCTCTGTCAGGCCCTCGATGTCCCACTGGTCGGCGTAGGCCTTCGGCGGCAGGTGACGGCCCACCAGGTCGGCGATGGTGTCGTGCCGCATCTCCGTGACGATCGCTGAGACGTCCTCGGCGTCCATGAACTCGCGGCGCTGCTCGAACACGGCCTTGCGCTGGTCGTTCACGACGTCGTCGTACTTGAGCAGGTTCTTGCGGATCTCGTAGTTGCGTTGCTCGACGCGCTTCTGGGCGGTGGCGATGGCGCTGTTGAGCCAGCGGTGGGTGATCGCCTCGCCTTCCTCGACGCCGAAAGTGCGCATGATCGAGTCGAGCCGCTCGCCGACGAAGATGCGCAGCAGGTCGTCCTCGCAGGAGAGGAAGAACTTCGACTGGCCCGGGTCGCCCTGGCGGCCCGTGCGGCCGCGAAGCTGGTTGTCGATCCGGCGACTCTCGTGGCGCTCGGTGCCCAGCACGAACAGTCCGCCCGCTGCGAGCGCCTCGGCCTTGCGGTCGGCGATGTCCGCCTCGATGCGCTCGCGCTCGGCCTTCTCGTCCTCGAACGAGGGCTCAATCCCCAGGCCCGTCTGCTCGGTGCGCCATTTGGCGAGGCGCATGTCGACATTGCCGCCCAGCTGGATGTCGGTGCCCCGGCCGGCCATGTTGGTGGCGATGGTCACCGTCCCCGGCACGCCGGCGTCGGCGACGATGACCGCCTCCTGCTCGTGGTAGCGGGCGTTGAGCACGCTGTGCGGCAGGCCGACGTGGCTCTTGCCGGCGTCGTCCTCCCACTTGTGCTTCTTCAGCAGTTCCGACAGCTGCTCGGATTTCTCGATCGAGACGGTGCCCACGAGCACCGGCTGTCCGCGCTTATGGCAGTCCTCGATCTGGGCGATGATCGCCTGGTTCTTCTCGGCGGCGGTGCGGTAGACCTCGTCGTCGGCGTCCTTGCGCACGATCGGCCGGTTGGTCGGTATCTCCGCCACATCCATCTTGTAGATGTCGAAGAATTCCTGGGCCTCGGTCGCCGCCGTGCCGGTCATCCCCGACAGCTTCTCGTACAGGCGGAAGTAGTTCTGGATCGTCACCGAGGCGAGGGTCTGGTTCTCCGGCTGGATCTCCACCCCTTCCTTGGCCTCGATCGCCTGGTGCAGGCCCTCCGACAGACGCCGGCCATGCATCATGCGGCCGGTGAACTCGTCGATCAGCATCACCTCGCCCTGGCGGATGATGTAGTCGCGGTCGCGCTGGTAGAGGACGTTGGCGCGCAGCGCCTGGTTGACGTGGTGCACGACGCTGACGTTCGCCGGATCGTATAGTCCCGCCGATCCGTCGACGAGGTGGCCCCGCTCCTCCAGCATCTGCTCGACCGTCTCCGAGCCGGGCTCGGTCAGCAGAACCTGACGCTGCTTCTCGTCGTGCTCGTAGGTCTCCGGATCCTTCACCAGCTCTTTCACGAGGGCGTCGATGGTCCGGTAGAATTCCGACCGGTCTTCGGTGGGCCCGCTGATGATCAGCGGCGTGCGCGCCTCGTCGATCAGGATCGAGTCCACCTCGTCGACGATCGCGAAATTGTGGCCGCGCTGGACCATCTCGTTCACGTCATAGGCGAGGTTGTCGCGCAGGTAGTCGAAGCCGAACTCGTTGTTGGTGCCGTAGGTGATGTCGCTGCGATAGGCGCGCTGACGCTCGCTCTGCGAGAGGCCGTTGATGATCACGCCCACTGAGAGGCCCAGGAACCGATAGATCCGGCCCATCCATTCGGAGTCGCGCGAGGCCAGGTAGTCGTTGACCGTGATCACGTGCACGCCCTTGCCGGCCAGGGCGTTCAGATAGACCGGGAGAGTGCCGACGAGCGTCTTGCCCTCGCCGGTGCGCATCTCGGCGATGCCGCCTTTGTGCAACACCATCCCGCCGACCATCTGCACGTCGTAGTGCCTTTGGCCGAGCGTCCGCTTGGCCGCTTCGCGCACTACCGCGAACGCCTCGTTCATGAGGTGCTCGAGGCTCTCGCCATTGGCCAGGCGCTGCCTGAACTCGTCGGTCTTGTCGCGGAGCGCCTCGTCGGAGAGGGCCTCCATCTGGGGCTCCAGGGCGTTGATCTGGGAGACCTTGCCCATCATCGACCTGACCTTGCGGTCATTGGAGGAGCCGAACAGTTTCTTCAGGTCGAGCATCGTTTTTGGCGGCGGCGTCCGAAAATGAAAATTGACGTCTAGCGGGTCTTTTCGGCCCTGACGAGGCGCGCTTAGGCGCAGCCGCCCGCTCATGGCCAGATGGGCGCCCGCCGTGGGCGTGTCAAATGCGTGTCCCTCCCCTTCTGGTCCAGAAGGGGAGGGACGACTTCTACCCCTTAAGCCGCCACCTTGACGCTCTCGCGCGCCTTCACGCGATCAAACCAGGCGGTGAGGTTCTTGTTCTTCGCATCGAGCGGCTGTCCCACCTGCGCGCCGAACTCGAGGAAGGCGTAAAGCATGATGTCGGCGAGGGTGAAGCGGTCGCCCACGATCCACTCGCGGCCGGCGATCTTGTCGTCCAGCCACTCCAGCTTCTCGCGCGCGCAGGTCTTCAGGTCGTCGGCCGCTTGCGGAATGCAGCGCAGCCGGTCCTGGAACATCTGCAGACCCTGGGAAAAGCGGAAGCCGTTGGCCATCGGCTCCAGGATGCCCAGGTCGATGCGGCGCACCCACATGCGCGTTTCCGCCCGCTGCATGGGCGTCGTGCCGATCAGCGGAGGATTGGGGTGCAGTTCCTCCAGGTACTCGCAGATGGTGGTGATCTCGGCGAGGATCACGCCCTCGTCGGTCTCCAGCGCCGGCGTCGTGCCGCTCGGATTGAGCTTTGTGTACGGCTCCTTGCGGTTCTCCCCGGCCATCAGGTCCACCTGCTGGCGGGGGATCTGGATACCCTTTTCGTGGATGAACATCTTCACCACACGCGGATTTGGCCCGATCGACTCGTAGAGCTTCATTTTCCCGTTCCTCCTCGCTTGACGCGCACCCCAAAACCGCAACATGGCGCGATTGGGGCGACCCTTTGGACGGGGATAGGGATGATGGCAAGGTTCCATCCGACGCCGGCGCGGAGCGCGCGGCCATGAGTTCGTCGCCTCTGCCCGTCTCGCCGCTGGCGGTCCCCTTTCCCGCCATTCCCGACGTACCGGGGGTCACGATGGGCGTGGGCCACGCCGGTCTTTATCCGCGGGTGCGAGACGACGTCCTGCTGATGCATTTCGATCGCGGCACCGTGGTCGCCGGGGTCTTCACACGCCATGGCGTCGGCTCGGCCCCGGTCGACTGGTGCAAGGCCAAGCTGAAGAAGGGCCCGGCCGCCTGCGCCCTCGTGGTCAACGCCGGCTGCGCCAACTCCTTCACCGGCAAAGCGGGCGCAAAGGCCGCGGCGCACGTCGCCGCCGCGGCCGCGCGCGCGGTCGGCTGCGCGCGCACCGAGGTGATGCTCGCTTCCACCGGCGTCATCGGCCAGATTCTCGAAGACAAGAAGATCACGCCGCACATTCCCGCCCTGGCGCGCGCCCGCGCTAGCTGGGAACAGGCCGCCCGCGCCATCTCCACCACCGACACCTTTCCCAAGGGCGCCTTCGCCGAGGCCCAGATCGACGGCCAGACCGTCCGCATCGCAGGCATCGCCAAGGGGTCGGGCATGATCGCCCCGGACATGGCCACCATGCTCGCCTTCGTGGTCACCGACGCCAGGATCGCGCCGGGCGCGTTGCAGACCCTGGTCGAGGCGATGACCGTGCGCACCTTCAACAGCGTCACGGTGGACGGCGACCGCTCCACCAACGACACCCTGCTGGTGTTCTCGACCCAGAGGACCGGTCCCGCCATTTCGCGAGCGAGCGACCCGCGTCTTGCCGACTTCTCGCAGAAGCTGGAGGGCGTGCTCCTTGACCTCGCGCTTCAGCTCGTGCGCGACGGCGAGGGCGCCAGCAAGTTCGTGAAGATCACCGTCGAGGGCGCCAAGACTCCGGCCTCGGCGCGGAAGATCGCCCGCGCCATCGCCGAGAGCCCTCTGGTGAAGACCGCCTTCGCCGGCGAGGACGCGAACTGGGGGCGCATCGTCATGGCCGCGGGCAAGGCTGACGAGCCCGTGCGCCGCGAGAACATGGCCGTAGCCTTCGGCCCGCACGTTGCCGCCCGCAAAGGCGCAGTGGCCCACGACTACTCCGAGGCGGCGATGAGCGCCTACATGAAAAACCGCGAGCTCGAGGTCACCGTCAATGTCGGCGCCGGCCGCGCCCAGGCCATAATGTGGACCTGCGACCTCACCAAGCAGTACGTCGCCATCAACGGTGACTACCGCTCCTGACCTTCACCACCCGAGGCGGGGGAACCATGAAAACTGCCGCTCTGTGCGCCGTCCTCGCCCTGCTCGCCGCGACGCCGGCGTGGGCCCTGCTGCCGCCGACACCCCACGCCGCGCCGTCGCAGGCGCCTTCGCCGCTGGGTACGTTCGAGCAGGTG
>JAFANN010000088.1 GCA_019232665.1 Caulobacteraceae bacterium
CGGCGCGGCCAGCACGGGCAGGTCCAGGCGTCTCGCCCGATCCCAGACCGTTCCGTCTGTCATTTCGCCTCCGATGGCCCTGGCCGTCGCCTCGACCGCCGCTGGAGCCCCCGACAGGCGCAGCCAAAGGCTCGCGCCGTCGTGTAAGGCCCCCGAGAGCGGCGTGGGCTGGCGCATCAAATCGGCAAGTCGCGCCGCCGCCGCCGGCCACGGTTCTTCCAGGCGAAGGGTCGCCTCTGACGCAGGTCGAGGAGAGACCCGCAGCGAGATGTCGAGCAGCACGCCAAGCGCGCCAAGCGCCCCCGCCTGCAACCGAAAGGCGTCGAAGCCGGCCACGTTCTTGAACACCGTTCCGCCCAGGCGATTGGCGCGCCCTTCGCCGTCAAGGACCGTGACGCCAAGGATGGAGTCGCGCACGGCCCCGGCGAACGGCCGACGCGGCCCCGACAGACCCGCGGCGACGACGCCGCCGAGGGTGCTGGTGGTCCCGAAGTCGAGCGGCTCGAAGGCGAGGATCTGGCCGTGCTCGGCCAGCCGGGCCTCGATCTCTGCGAGGCGCGTGCCCGCGCGCGCGGTGATCACCAATTCGCTCGGTTCATAGTCGATGATCCCGGCGTGTCCGGCGATGTCGAGCGGCTCGCCGCGGACCGGCCGCCCATAGAATCGCTTCGTCCCGCCGCCCACGATCTCGAGCGGGCGTCCGCTTGCGGAGGCGGCCCGCACGGTCTCCGCGAGGGATGCGGAAAGGTCGGCGCCGCGGGCGGGCGAACCCTCGGCCGGCTGTTCGGATTGGACCTTCACGCGCGTCAGAACCGCTCCAGGTGATCGAACGCCGTCCCGGAGGCGGCGTGGACGTGCATGGCGCCGTGGTCGACGCAGCGGGCCAGGGTGGGGATCGCCTTGCCAGGATTGAGCAGTCCCGCCGGGTCGAACGCCGACTTTATCCGGCCGAACAATCTGAGCTCGTCCTCGCCGAACTGAGCGCACATCTGGTTGATCTTCTCGCGCCCGACGCCGTGTTCGCCGGTGATCGCCCCGCCGACCTCCACGCACAGCTCGAGGATCGCTCCGCCGAGCGCCTCGGCCCGTTCGATCTGACCCGGAGCGTTCGCGTCATAGAGGATGAGCGGATGCAGGTTGCCGTCCCCGGCGTGGAAGACGTTGGCCACCGGCAGTCCGTACTCAGTCGAAAGGCGCTCGATCGCTTCCAAAACCTCGGGGAGGCGCCGGCGCGGGATCGTCCCGTCGATGCAGTAGTAATCGGGGGCGAGACGACCCATGGCGGGAAAGGCGCCCTTGCGGCCGGCCCAGAATCGGGCGCGCTCGGCCTCGTCGCGCGCGAGTCGCACCAGGGTCGCGCCGGCGCCCTCGCAGATCGCGGCGACGCGGGCGATGTCCTCGGCGACGTCCGCCGTCTCGCCGTCGAGCTCGCACAAAAGGATCGCGGCGGCTTCCACCGGGTAGCCCGCGTGGGTGTGCGCTTCCGCCGCCCGCAGGGCGAGGCGGTCCATCATCTCCAGCCCTGCAGGGATGATGCCGCCGGCTATGATGGCGGCCACTGCCTCGCCGGCGTGGCGGACGTCGGCGAAGGCGGCGAGCATCACGCGGGTATGGGCGGGAATGGGCAGCAGGCGCACGGTGATTTCCGTGACGACGCCCAACAGACCTTCCGATCCGGTCAACAGCGCCAGAAGGTCGAAGCCCGGCGAGTCCAGGGATTCGCCGCCGATTCTCAGCTGCTCTCCGTCGATCGTGAGGACTTCCAGTTCCTGGATGTTGTGCACCGTCAGTCCGTACTTCAGGCAGTGCACGCCCCCGGCGTTCTCGGCGACATTGCCGCCGATGCTGCAGGCGAGCTGGGAAGAGGGATCCGGCGCGTAAAAGAGACCGTGAGGCGCGACCGCCTCGGAGATCGCGAGGTTGCGTACGCCAGGCTGGACGCGGGCGGTCATTGCCTCGGGGTGGACGGCCAGGATGCGGTTCATCCGCGACAGGGTCAGCAGCACGCAGCCGGGGAAGGGTAGGGCGCCGCCGGAAAGTCCCGTGCCCGCGCCGCGGGCGACGACCGGGACACCAAGGGTCCGGCAAACGCCGAGCACTGCGGCTGCTTCTTCGGCCGTGCGCGGCAGGGCGACCGCTGCGGGCATGCCTCGATAGGCGGCGAGGCCGTCGCTCTCGTAGACCCGCATGCCCTCGGTCTTTGCGATCAGTCCGTCAGCCGGCAGCACGCCGGCGAGCTCTTCGAGAAGGCGGCGGCGATCGACCGGCGGGAATTGCGCATCCAGGCGCGGATCGAAGCGGTCGAGCATGGCCCAGAGGCTATAACGCACCCGGCGCTGTTGACGAGCCGCACGCTCAACTCGCCGGGGTCAGCTTCCGCTGATCGACGCGGTCCCAGATGCGGCTGATCAAGCCGCGCACGGGAACGATCAGGATCCAGAACAGTGGCGCGCGACGGGAATCCACGAAAGCCAGGGGGATGCTGGCCAGGAACACCAGCGACGCAGAGAGCGGGCGGCTGATCATTCGGCCCGCGCCGAGCGCAAGCTCCTCCGGCCTCATGATCCCCGGTCGCCTTGCCGCGAGGATCAGCCCCGCCTGCGCCAGTCCTACGGTCGCCGCGCTCGCCGCGTAGAAGACGATGGTCGTCGTGGAGTTCGGGAACTCGGAAAGGACGCTGGTGGGGAAAGGCAGGAAGACGATGGTCGAGAGCAGGACGAGATTGGTCCGACGCAGCGTTTGATCCTCTCGCTCAAGGAGGCCGAACAGGGTGTGGTGCCCCTGCCAGAAGATCCCGATGACGTAGAAGCTGAGCAGGAAGCCGAGAATGTTTGGGATCACCAGGTCCAGGCGCGGTTCGCCGTGCGCGCCGACGGGCGCCTTGAGGGTCAGGACGAGCAGGGTGATGGCGATGGCGAAGACAGCGTCGCTGAAGAAGACGACGCGCTCGAACTGGCGCGTGGCGTTGTCGTCTGGTGTTTCGTGGTGGTCCCCCATGCCGCGATTACGCAGCCGGGCTCAAAGGACATCAAGCGTGGGGAACCGCGCCTGGGCCTGGATGCAGTCCCAAAGATAGCAGGCCAGCCCCAGATCACCGGTCCACAGCGAGTAGCGACGTCGCCCGACCTGCGCGGCGCGCGTCTCGCTCTGGGCGATCGCATGCATGGCGAGCGCGCGGGCGCGCTCCAGCCAGAGGTCGCTTCCGGTGCGCTCGTACAGCTTGAGCAACGCGTAGCCGTTCCCCGCGGTGCCGTGGCAAAGATTGGCCCCCTTCGTGAGCGGGCCAGCGCGCCAGGTCAGCTCGCCGGCCGCCGCGAGCAACTCGTCGAGCTCTGGGCCGAAGCCTGCGAGCGAGGTGATCATGCCGGGGGAGCCATGGCAGTGCTGCACCAGCATCACGCCGGGATTTCCTCCGCTTCGTTCCCCCAACTGCTGCGGCCAGTTGGCCAGCTCGCCTTCGCGAGTTGCCGTGACCCTCACCGTTTCGGCGATTTCGCGCTCCCAGGTTCGCCAGGCGTGCGGGCCCAGGAGGTCGCGTCCGCGCCAGAGGACGTAAGCGTTTCCGGCCAGCCCGTGCAGGGCGCCGATGAACCGTTGGCACTGGCCATAGAGGTCTTGAGTCCAGATGCGGGCGCGAAGCGTGCGGTCCTGCCGGAACATGGTCCGCAGAGACGTGGCGCTGGCGCGGAACAACTCGCCCCAACGCGGTTCGCCGGTGGCCTTGTGCAGTGTCAGGGCCGCGAGCATCGTGCCCGGCGAACCCCACATCAGTTCCTGGGCCGGAGCCTCGGTGTTCGAGGTGATGAGGCTCTCCAGGCGGTCAAGGATCGCCTGATCTCCTTCGATCCGCCAGCGGACGAGCAGCACGCCTGTGTCGCCCAGCATGTAGCCGGATGTCATGTTCCCAAAGGCGGCGATGAAGCGCGCGTTCCGTCCCTGGATGTCCGAGAGGGTCTCGGTGAAATTCTGCCCTTCGGGCGCGGCTCCCTGGCGCTGGAGGTAGTCTAGGGCCCAGATCACCCCCGCCGCCCCGAAGTAGAGGCCGGCCAGAGCGCCCCACTCGGCCGGACCGTCGTCCGGATGGATTGGCCAGAGCGCCTGGGCAGCAAACGCTTTCCTCGTGTCGGCAACGATCCTCCCGATCGCCGCCTGGGCGGCGCCGGCGTCCCATGCGACCCCCGCCAGCGTTTCATGGCGGGATGGCTCGTAGAGTCCGGTCATTCCGAGCTCCTCGTCCGTACAGCAGAGGCACGGCGCGGCCGCATCGGCAAGTCCCAGCTCGGCCGCGTCAACTTTTGGTTGACGCGGGAGCCGGGCCGGCATCAACTGTCAACCTGACGTTGACGGAGAGTCGCCGTGTCAGAATCGGAAACACCCGAGCGGGCACACCGGGAAATCCACTGCTCCTTCTGCGGGAAGTCGCAGGTGGATGTGGACATGATCGTGGCTGGCCCGGGAGTGAAGATCTGCAACGAATGTGTTGAACTTGCCGCTAACGTGATCGCCGAGACCCAGGGAAAGCCAAGATCTCCGCAAACGATGTTCCAGGATCACCGGTCGACGGACCAGTTACTGCACAGCCTGAAGCTGCACGACGGGGCGTTCGAGTCTGTCGGCAAGGCGATGCAGGACATCGTCGACATCCTGCGTGAGCGCGAAGTGAGCTGGTCGCAGATCGGCGAAGCGCTGGGAGTGACGCGCCAGGCGGCCTGGAAGCGGTTCGCGTGACGGTCAGGGTCCGATCGTCTCGTCTCGCCACTGGGCCTTCGGCAGGCGCCAATAGATCCCGGCGTCTCGGGCGAGCATGCGATGACCTACGAGTTCGCGGCGGAGCGTCGCGCAGTCCCAATGACGGCTCTTCAGATAGCCGTTGATCTCCGCCTCGGTGTAGCGCTGGCCGGGTTCGAACATCCGCATCAGCCAGCGCAGGACGACTGCGCGCTTGCGGCGGCTGGCGGGGATCTCCTTGAGCCGTTCGTCGGCGTCGACGAAGCCGGCCAGGATGCGGGCCTCGTTCTCGTCGGCGGCGAGGGGCGCGGCGGCCTCCGTCGCTTCGAGCACGCGACGCGAAAGGCTTTCCAGCGCCGCCGTATCGAGGGCGTGCCAGCGCGTCGTACCCTCGGCTCTGACCGTCACCAGTCCCTGCGCCTTCAGGATCGCCAGGTGGTGCGAGACGGTCGGCTCCTTGAGATCGAGAAGGGCGGCCAGCTCCTGCACGCTGTATTCGCGTTGGGCCAGCAGGCCGACGATGCGCAGCCGGCTCTCGTGGGCGAGGGCCTTGAAGAAGTCGAGCAGGGTCTCGGTCATGGCCAGCCTCCTGCGACGACCGTCTAATTAGATATACTTCTAATTTCAAGCCCGTCGAACCAGCGGGTCAGGCCCGATCGAGCCATTCGGCCGCCCGGCCCAGTTTTGCAGGATTGCGCTGGACATAGATGGCGGCGAGCCGGCCGTCGGCGTCGACCTCGGCGACGAAGGTCGTCAGGCCCTCGGCGTCGGCGAGCACCGCGCCGAGCTGGCCGTTGACCCGGGCGATGCGCACCTTGGTCGGCGCTTTCCAGGTCCCGCGCCAGAGCAGCCGCTCGAGCAGACGCAGGATGTCGTCGCGTCCGACCAGGGGCCGCAAGGCCGCCGCGCGCTTGCCGCCGCCGTCGGTGACCATGAGGGCGTCCTCAGCCAGCAGATCGGAGAGGGCGGCGGGATCGTTGCGGCTCATGGCATCCATGAATGCGTTGGCCAGCCGCTTCACCTCGTCCTGCGTGACGCCAAAACGCGGACGCGCCTGCCGGACGTGGGCGCGGGCGCGCGAGAGGAGCTGGCGGCAGGCGGCTTCCTCGCGCCCGAGGGTCTCGGCGATGGCGTCATAGTCCTCGTCGAGCACGTCGTGGAGGATCAGCACTGCGCGCTCGAGGGGAGAAAGGCGCTCGAGGGACACGAGGAAGGCGACGGAGATGTCCTCGGCGCGCTCCACGGGATCGACTGGGTCCTCGATCAGGGGCTCGGGCAGCCAAGGTCCCTTGTAGGCCTTCCGCGCGGCCCTGGCGGCGCGCAGGCGATCCACGCACAGACGGGTGGTGGCGCGAACGAGCCATCCCGCCGGATCGCGCACCTCGTTCTGGGCGACCCGCGTCCATCGCAGCCAGGCGTCCTGCACCGCGTCCTCCGCGTCGGCGAGGGAGCCCAGCATGCGGTAGGCGAGGCGCGTGAGACGCGGCCTCTGCGCCTCAAACGCGCCGGGGTCGCTCACGCCGCCAGGACCGGCGCGCGGATGGCCGGCGCCGCTTCGCCCGCCACGATCACGCGCGAGCACGCCCGCCCGTAGCCCATGGCGTACTTCACGGTCGGATACATGCGCGCGGCCGTCAGAGTGAGGGAGAGGGCGACCAGGCCCCTCTCGCCCCAGTGGGCGAGGACCGCGTCGCGAGCGGCGTCGACGGCATCGAGGCGCCTTTCCAGGACCGAAGTGGCGAAGCGCCAGCCTATGGCGGCGTCTTCGCCCATGGCGGCTTCGTTCCCGGCGAGGATCGCGCGCAGCACCGCCGGATCGACGCCATTGCGGGCCGCCATGTCCACCGTGAGCTGCAGGCACGGCCCGCAGTCTTCGGCCAGCGTCCCGGCGATCCCCGCCGCGGCCAGGGCCGCTGTGGGCACGTCGCGGCGCTGGACCATGCCGCTGACGAAGGAGAACTTCAGCATGGAGGACGGGCTCGCGGCCAGCATGCGGCGAAGATAGCTCGCGTCATAGCTCCAGGTCTTCTCGAACCGGTCGATCCAGCCGGACAGCAGACGTCTGATCATTGCGGCGCTCCTTGACGGACGGGTGGAAGGAGGACGAGGGCGCTCGCCAGGAGAGCGGGAACGAACACCCCTGGCAGGTCGCGCAGGATAAGGGATCCGCAGGCGGGGCTGGTCACGGCGCCGACCACGTGAATTGCCGCGTGGGCGTCGAGGAAGAGGGAGCCGATCGCCAGGGCCGACCAGGCGACGGCGGGGTCCAGGGCGAACCAGGCCAGGGCGGTCGCTGTCGTGAGATAGGCCACGCCGATATCGGCGACGAAATGCGGATTGAATGGACCGGTCGTGATCACGCCCGGGACCGCGCCATACCAGGCAAGCGGGAAGATGAGCATCGCCAGACCGTCGGCGGCGAGCAGGGCGCCAAGAGCGCCGGCGAGACTTCGTTGAATCATCGACATCTCCCTGTCTGATGCGAGGACGCGGGAGAGGCCCTGCCTGTGACATGGAGCGCGTGTTCAGCGACGGTTCAGGGCGCCAGGATCATCTTCCGAGCAGAAGATTGAATGGACCCCGCCATGCGCCGGCCAGATCACAAGCGCCTTCTCCTGGTGATCGCAGCCGCCCTGAGCGGCGCGGCCGCGGCCAAGGCGCAGGACATCTCGGCGCATGACCTTGCGGTGGTGAACCGGGTGACCTGGGGCGCCGACGACGCCGCCGTGCGCCGCGTGGAGCGGATGGGGCTCTCCGCATGGCTGCAGCAGCAACTGCATCCGGGCGAGGCCCTGCCGCCAGCCGTCCAGGCCCAGATCGCCGCCCTGCCGATCTCGCACGAAACCGACGCCCAGCTGGTGGCGGAAGACCACGCGCGCCGTGTCGCGCTGAAGGACATCGCCGATCCGGAGGCCAAGCAGAAGGCGGCCCAGGCCGCCAACCAGGCGGTGAAGGACCTGATCGCCCAGACCGCGGACCGTTCGCTCCTGCGCGACCTCTATTCGCCAAACCAGTTGCAGGAGCAGATGACCTGGTTCTGGCTGAACCACTTCAACGTGTTCCGCTACAAGAACAACGTGGGCCTGTTCCTGCCGGGCTACGAGGAGGCGATCCGTGCTCACGCCCTGGGCCGCTTCCGCGACCTCCTTGGCGCCACTCTGTGCAGCCCGGCGATGCTCCGATACCTCGACAACGACCAGAACGCCGTCGGCCACATCAACGAAAACTATGCCCGTGAGATCATGGAGCTGCACACCTTGGGCGTTGGCTCGGGATACAGCCAGGCCGACGTGCAGCAACTGGCGCACATCCTCACGGGCGTCGGGGTGAACCTGACCGGCGTTCCGCCGAAAGTGAAACCGGAGCTGCAGGCCCAGTACGTCCGCCAGGACCTCTTCGAGTTCAATCCCAACCGGCACGAATACGGGGACAAGGTCCTGCTCGGCCACAAGATCAAGGGCGCGGGCCTGGCGGAGACGAACCAGGCGTTGGATCTGCTGGCGCACTCGCCGGACACCGCACGCCACCTCAGCCGCGAACTCGCCGTCTACTTCGTCGCCGACGATCCGCCGCCGGCCCTGGTCGATCGGATGAGCGCTACGTACCTGCGGACAGACGGCGACATCGCCAAGATCCTGGACACCATGTTCCGCTCGCCCGAGTTCGCCGCTTCCCTCGGCGAGAAGTTCAAAGACCCGATGCACTATGCGGTGTCCGCCGTGCGCGCCGCCTATGGCGATCGGGTGATCGTCAACACCCAGCCCCTGCAAGGCTGGCTTGGGCGCATGGGCGAACCGCTCTACGGGCACGAGACGCCGGACGGCTACGCCATGACCCGCAGCGCCTGGTCGGGCCCAGGGGCCCTGGCCGTGCGCTTCGAGATCGCCCGTCAGATCGGGAGCGGCGCGCGCGCCCTCTATATTCCGCCCGCCGCGCCGACGCCGCCCGGCGGTCCGCCGTTGGCGACCAAGATCTCGGCGCCAACGCCGCCAACACCGGCGCCACGGGCCGACCTCGCCCTGTATCACCGCGCCGCCGCGCCGCCGCTTGGCGCCCCCACGCGCCAGGCGCTTGGCGCGGCCGCCTCCCCCCAGGACTGGGCGACTCTCTATCTCGCCTCGCCCGAGTTCATGTATCGCTGAAGGCCCCCCGCCATGACATCCAGTCTCAGCCGCCGCCGAGTCCTTCAGGCCGCAGCCTTGGCCGGACCCTTGACCATCGCGGGACGTCTCTACGCCGCGCCTCAGACGCGGACCCGGCTGCTGCTGGTGTTCCTGCGCGGCGCCTATGACGCGTCCAATGTGGTGGTCCCGGTCTCCAGCGACTTCTACTACCAGTCGCGACCGAGCCTGGCGGTGCCCAGGCCCAAGCCCGACGATCCCAACGCCGCCCTGCCGCTGGACCGGGACTACGCCCTCCACCCGGCGCTGAAGGAGTCCATCTATCCCCTGTGGGCGAAGCGGCAGGTCGTCTTCGTCCCTTTCGCCGGCACGGACGACCTCAGCCGCAGCCATTTCGAGACCCAGGACTCCATCGAGATGGGCCAGCCCCTGACCGGGCGCCGCGATTTCGGTTCCGGGTTCATGAACCGCCTGGCCGGCTCCCTGGCGGGTTCGACGCCGATCGCCTTCACCGACCAGCTGCCACTCAGCTTCCGCGGTCCCATGGTGATCCCGAACATGGCCGTGAACAGCGTCGCCAAGCCCGGCGTCGACCGTCGCCAATCCGCTCTGATCCAGGCCATGTACAAGGGCGATCCGCTTGCGCCGCAGGTCGCGGAGGGCTTCACCGTGCGGGACGAGGTCTACGACAGTCTTTCAGGCGAGATGGCCGCCGCCAGCCGCGGCGCGGTGAGTCCGAAGGGCTTCGAGCTATCCGCCCGTCGCGTGGCGCGGCTGATGAACGCGCGCTTCAACCTGGGCTTCATCGACGTGGGGGGCTGGGACACGCATGTGAACCAGGGCGGCGCCCAGGGCTATCTGGCCGCCCGCCTGGCCGAGCTTGGACGCGGGCTGGCGGCCCTGGCGGACGAGAGCGGTCCGGCCTGGGACGACACCGTAGTGGTGGTGATCAGCGAATTCGGCCGCACCTTCCGTGAGAACGGCGACAAGGGGACCGACCACGGCCACGGCACCGTCTACTGGGTGATGGGCGGCAAGGTTCGCGGCGGTCGCCTGGCCGGAGAGCAGGTCGCGGTGACCCAGGCTACGCTGTTCCAGAACCGCGACTATCCGGTGCTCAACGAGTACCGCGCTGTCCTTGGCGGTCTCTTCGCCCGCATCTACGGCCTCCAGCCAGCGACGCTGGACCGGGTGTTCCCGGGCGCGAAGCCGAAGGATCTCGCCCTGGTGTGAACGACCTGTCCCTCCCCTTCTGGGGACTGTTGCGAAACTCGCCTCCTTTTCTTGCAGTCATCCCCGGCCGTAGCGAGCTCGGTGTAGCCGGGCGAAGCGAGGACCCGGGATGACAGAGGAAATTGCAGGTTTCGCAACAGTCCCCTCCCAGGGAGGGACCGGGGTTACGGTCCCCGCCGTCGGCGTCCGCCGCGGCGGAACTCTTCCGCTTTCTGGGCGCGGGCCTCGGCGCGGATCGATTTGACCGCTTCGCGGTCGGGACCTTCGCCGGCGGGGGCGAGGACCTCGGCGGCGAATTCGAGGTCGAGGAGCTTGAGGCGCTTGATCTCGTCGCGAAGACGCGCGGCCTCCTCGAATTCGAGGTTGGCGGCGGCCTCGCGCATGCGGCCTTCCAGGTCCTTGAGGGTCG
>JAFANN010000113.1 GCA_019232665.1 Caulobacteraceae bacterium
CAGGCCGTCTCCGACAAGTTCGAACTCGGCACGGCTGGCGCCGGATACGGCGCCATGGCCGGATCGCTCAAGGGCGGCCTCGGCTCCGCCTCCATCGTCACCGCCGATGGTTTCACTGTCGGCGCCCTCGTGGCGGTGAACTCCGCAGGTTCGGTCGTCGCGCCAGGGACGAAACAGTTTTGGGCGACGCCCTTCGAGATCGGGCGCGAGTTCGGGGGCCTGGGGACCTCGCAGCTTCACGCAGGACCGGACGACTGGGGTCGGCCCAAGCCCCACCCGGGGGGGCGCGAGAACACCACTCTTGCGGTAGTTGCCACGGACGCGAAGCTGACCACGGACGAAGCCAAGCGGATGGCGATCATGGCGCAGGACGGCATGGCCCGCGCCATCCGCCCCTCGCACAGTCCTTTCGACGGCGACATCGTCTTCGCCATGGCCACCGGCAAGGTCGACGTCCCCGAGCCGCGCGCCGCGATCACCGCCCGCCTCGGCGCTCTGGCCGCCGACACCCTCGCCCGCGCCATCGCCCGCGCCGTCTACGAAGCCACGGCCTGGCCCGGCTCGGACGTGCCGACGTGGCGGGGGCTATGATCTCGTGACGATGAGCAGCTGTGCCGTCCGACCCTAACACCAAGCGCGCCAAGGACTCCACGAACGCCAAGGTTTGAAAGCGCTTCGCGCGAAGACTTGGCGGACGCGGGGATAGCCTGCCGAAGGCGGAAAATTGATCTTGGCGCGCTTGGCGTCCTTGGCGCGCTTGGCGTTGAAAAACTGCCCTGCCACGGCACAATATCGCGTGGGATTGGGGGCGGGGATGCGGATTGGGCGGCGAGGGTTCCTGAAGGGCGCGGCGGCGGGGCTGGCTCTGCCGCCGGCGATCGGGCGCGCTGCAGCGATCGACCCCGACGTGCGCGCCGGCACGATCGAGGACGTCGCCCACGTGGTGATCCTGATGCAGGAGAACCGCGCCTTCGACCACTACTTCGGGACCATGGCCGGCGTCCGGGGCTTCGGCGACCGCTTCCCCATGCCCGTGCAGGGCGACGCGAGTCAGCCCGGCAAAGTCTGGATGCAGCGACTCGAACGGCCTGGCGACCAACTGACCTTCGTCTCGCCCTTCGCACTCGACACCGAGGAACACTTCGAGCTGATGCGGGTGGAGGGCACGCCGCACAACTGGACCGACGCGCAGGACGCATGGGCGGAAGGCCGGATGAACCGCTGGCCGACCATCAAGACCCCGCGGGCCATGGCCCACTACCGCCGCGAGGACATCCCCTTCCAGTTCGCGCTCGCCGACACGTTCACGATCTGCGACGCCTACCACTGCTCGTTCCAGGGAGGGACGAACACCAACCGCCTGTTCCTCTGGAGCGGGACCAACGATCCGACCGGCAAGTTCGGCGGCCCCTCGATCAGCAACTCCCACGACAGCCTGCCCGCCGCCGGGGGCGCCGCGGAGGGCTACCGCTGGATGACCTATCCCGAGCGCCTGCAGACGGCCGGAGTGAGCTGGCGCATCTACCAGGACATGGCCGACAACTTCAGCGACAACCCGGGCGCCGGCTTCGCCTCCTGGCGCGACAGCCATGCCGGCAAACCGGGCGCGGACCCGGTGCTGGTGAAGCTGGGCCTTGGCACGCGCAAGCTGGACGGGCTGCGCGAGGACGTGCTCGCGGGCGCCCTGCCCAAGGTGAGCTGGATCGTCGCCCCGGCGGCGGACAGCGAGCATCCCGGTCCTTCGAGCCCGGCCCAGGGCGCGGACTACACCGCCCGGGTGCTCGACGCCCTCACCGCCGATCCGAGGGTGTGGGCGCGCACGGCCCTGTTCGTCATGTTCGACGAAAACGACGGCTTCTTCGACCACATGCCCCCGCCCGCCCCGCCTTCTCGCGACCCCAAGCGGCCTGACGCCTTCCATGGCGGCTCGACCGTCGACACCACGGGCGAATACCATCTCGTGCGCGCGGCGAGCGAAGCCAAGGCCGAACGCGACGACCTGATGGGACGGCCCTACGGTCTGGGGCCCCGCGCGCCGATGTACGTGATCTCGCCCTGGAGCCGCGGCGGTTGGGTCGACTCCCAGGTCTACGACCACACCTCGGTGATCCGGTTCCTCGAACGACGCTTCGGGGTGACGGAGCCGAACATCTCGCCCTGGCGCAGGGCGGTCTGCGGCGACCTCACCAGCGCCTTCGACTTCCGCTCGCCCAACGCCCGCCCATTCGTGGCCGGCCTTCCCGCCACCAGGGCCGCCGCCACGCGAGCAGCCGCCCTGCCCGGCCGGACCACCCCGCCGACGCCGGCCGAGCCCGGTACGTTGGCCCAGGCGCGTGGGGTGCGGCCCTCCCGCCCCCTGCCCTATGCGCTGGCCGTCGACGATGACGAGAAGGACGGCGCAGTCCGGCTGACCTTCGTCAACGATGGCCAGGCCGGGGCGGTCTTCCACGTCTACGATCGGCTTCGGCTCGACCTGCCTCCGCGCCGGTACACCGTCGAGCGGGGTGGCAAGCGGCTCGCCGATACATGGCCAGCCTGGCCCTATGACCTCTGGGTGCTGGGACCGGGAGGCTTCCACCGTCATTTCGTGGGCGAATCGCCGGGCGGGCCGCGGATCTACGCGGACGTCACGGAAGGGAAGTTTCGGCTGGGGCTGATCAACCCGACCGCCGCGCCACGAACTGTCACGGTGGAGCAGGTCGCCTATGGCGCAGGTCCCGGACCTTGGACCGCGACTCTGGCTCCCGGAGGTCACGCCGAGCGTGAATGGCCGACGCAAGCAAGCGGAGGCTGGTACGAGCTCATGGCCCACGTTGACCGCGACCCAGTCTGGAGCCGCCGTCTCGCCGGCCGGATCGAGACCGGCCGCGACTCGATCAGCGACCCAGAGATGGGCGGGCTGGCTTGACCGACTTGTCGTCGCCGTAAGCCCTTGCGAGGATGGGCGAATGTTGCGTGACCCGCGCCTCGCCACGCGACTTGCGTTTGCCGTCGACGGGTTCTTGACCGCTTGCTGGGCGCCTCTGATCCCCTTCGCAAAGGCCCGGTTGGGGGTGAACGACGCTCAGCTCGGCCTGCTCCTGCTGTGCACGGGCGTCGGGTCGCTGGTGGGTGTGAGCGCAGCAGGGTTGCTGTCGGCCCGGGTAGGCGCCCGGCCGGTCGTCATTTGCACCGGAGTCGGCCTGTGCGCACTGCTTCCGGCCCTCGCCGCGTCTGGCTCGCCGCTGACCCTTGGCTCTACCCTTCTGGCCTTCGGCGCCTGCCTGGGCGCGCTGGACGTGGCGATGAACGCCCACGGGGTGCAGGTGGAGGCGGCGGCGGGCGCGCCGCTGATGTCGGGCTTCCACGCGCTCTACAGCTTGGGCGGAGCCGCAGGCGCGGGCTGGATGACGCTTGCTCTGCGCTCGCATCTGTCGCCGCAGACATCGGCCCTGATAGCCGCCGCTGTAGCGCTGGGCCTGGTGACGGTCGGCGCCATCGGCCTGATCGCCACACGACCGGAGGCTCCTCACAAGCTGCTGGTCTGGCCCACCGGCCTGGTCCTGCTCATCGCGGCGCTGGCGGCGACGATGTTCCTCTCCGAGGGCGCCGTCTTCGACTGGAGCGCCTTGCTGCTGCTGGAGCGCCGGCTGGCGAGTCAGTCGGAGGCGGGCGTCGGATTCATTCTATTCTCGGTCGCGATGACGGCAGGGAGGCTGGTGGGCGACCGACTGGTGAAACGCCTCGGCGGACGTCGTGTCGTCCAAGTCGGCGCTCTGACGGCGGCCGCCGGTTTTCTCATTGTGCTCATCTGTCCCCTCGCCCCGGTCGCGATCGGCGGCTTCTTCCTGGTCGGACTGGGCGCAGCGAACATCGTGCCGGTCCTCTTCAGCGCGGCGGCCCGGCAGCGAGACATGCCGCCCACGCTCGCGGTCGCCGCCGTCGCCTCGACAGGCTACGTCGGCATTCTAGCAGGCCCGCCCATCCTGGGCTTCATCGGTCACGCCGTGGGTCTCACCGGCGCCTTCTGGCTGGTGACGGCCCTGCTGGGTCTGGTAGCGCTTACCGGCGCAGCGGCGATCGGGTAATCGTCTTCTCGCCCCGCGGCGAAGCGGAGGCCTCTTGGCTCTGGGACCGGTCAGTATCCGCCAACAGTCGCGTGAGAATCTCCGGGTGCGAGAGCTGGAGGAGCAGGCCGCCCTCTTCGACGTTGACGAACCGCACATCCGGAAAGTGGGACCACCAACTGCGCCGGTCGCCGCCACCCAACTCGACGCAATGGGCGACGGTCCAGCTACGCCCCCCCACCGCGGCGGGCGGCCGCCAGCCAGCCGAATAAGCGAGTCGTTCACGAACGACCCCTCGCGCGCTGCGGGCCGTCAGGGCCTGGATGTCGGCCACGATCCATGCGAGCCCCTGCGCATACTCGAGCGCCGCGATGTCGCTTGGAGCGCCTCCCTCGAAGCTCTGCCGCACGAGCACAGCCAGCCGCGCAGTTCGCAGCTGGCGGCGGAGCAGTTCGAAGAAGACGCTCGTCACCTCCGGATGCCGTCGCAGCAGCGAGGCCGCCGCCGTGATCGCGTATCGCGGCCGTCCCGAACTCGGCGGGCCCTCGGGATTGAGTAGAAGGACCCTGCCCACTCGGTCTGGAAAGCGCTCGGTGAAGGCGAGCGCCGCCGCGGTGGCGATGTCGCGGGCGAAGACATCGGCCTCATGCACGTTCAGGGCGTCGAGGACGGCCGCCATGTCGTCCCCTGCTGCAGCCAGGTAGTCGCCGCGATCCGGATCGGTCAGGCCATAACCTGGTCGCTGGGGAATGATCGGCCGAAACCCGGCCTCGCGCAGTGTGGTCCGGAGCCGGGGCGGGAGCGTCCGGCCGCTGGAAAGCGCGTGACAAAACAGCAGCGGCCGTGCGCCCGCCGGCCCATAGTCGAGGAAGGCGACACGGCGGCCGTCTTCGCGCGGGACGATGCGAAGGCGGCCTTCCCCATCTCCGGCCGAGGACGCGAGTTCCGAGGCCCGCGCCATTCGACCCAATGCGGCCAGTTCAACGCTGATGCGTCCCAGGTCCTTCACGCGCCCGACCCCGACCTTGGAGAAGGTGGATTTCAAATGCGCCTTCACCGTCTCTCGGCCGACGCCGAGGGTCTGGGCGGCCTCTGCGGCCGTAATGCCCCCGGACGCGAGCTGCGCCACGCGCGCCTCCCCCGGCGTGACGCTCAGAGCGGCCGCCAGCGTCGCGACGTCGTCGTCGCCCGGTCGATTGCAGATCAGATCGGTGAGGCTCCGCACCAAGGCAGGTGTCCGCGCCACCCCGATCTTTCGCATCGCGTCCCGCAGTGCGTCCTTCGCCGTGCCGTGTTTCACGCCGAGCCTCTCGGCGGCGATCTCCAGGGTCGGCGCCTCCAGCATGGCGACAGCGACTGCGGCCTGCAGCCTGGAGAGACCGAACGCCGCCGCCGCTTGCTCATTGAGGTTCGGCGAAGCTGTTGGAACGAAGGCCATCAACACCCACCGCCGGCCGGGGCGCTTCAGCTCGTCCTGCAGGCGCGCATCGAGGGGCCAGTGCGACGCATCCTTGGGCGGCGCGAGGCAGACCGCAGCGGGTCGACCCGCGCGGTCCTCGATCAGCCCGACGCTCGGTCCTCCATCCTCCGCCCGGCGTAGCAGAGCCTTCAGTCGAGGCGTGCGCAGGTCGTCAGGGAACAGGGAGACGAAGTCCGCGTCGGCGGCGCGAGCGCATCCGTCGCCATCGAGGACCGCGAACGAGAGTGCGCCGGGGGGCGGCGCGTCGAACGGCGCCTCGTGCAGCGCAAGGCCCCCGAGGCTCCGCACCACCGTATCCAGGTGGAATTCTTCCTCTCGGGCTTCGGCGGAAGCCGGCCAGACGCCGCCGAGCGCCTCGATTCCGGCCTGGAAGGTGTCGCTGAGCTCCCCCTCCGGCTCAGAGGGGTTCATGCCCGTCCGCAGAGCGGCCCTCCCCGCCGGAGACGACCAAGCGACCTACCCCCAAACGGGGGAAGCGTGGCTGCAGTCGACCTGTCACGTTTACGCCGCGATTGGTCGCGGAAGACGAAGGCTCCGATCCAGGACGAGGCATGACGCCAGCACCCCCCTTGGCGATTGCGCCTTATCGAACCGTATGTTGCGGCGATCGTCCAGGACCTGAGGCGATGACTGCGGGCATCGGCGGCGTCAGAGTAGAGTTGAACCGCCGATGGGGAGCGGCGCTGGCCTGACCCTGGCCCAGCGACGCGACGGCCGCCCCTCCGCGGGGGCGGCCGGACCCCCTCCTGCCAGGGCCGCCTACCTGGCGGCGAGCCGCCGATGTGCGTCGTCAGGACGGGAGCGTGGCGTCGCGGGGTTCGAGGATCGGGCGCCCGTGCTCGGCGCGGAATCTTCGGCCCGCTTCGTAGGTCGTGCGGCGGGCGCGATTGACCCCTCCAAGCGGCCGATGCGCGGCGAGGCAGTGCCAGGCGCTGAAGGACATTCCATCGTCGACCGCCTGCGAGCGCGCCTCGCTCCACGCGACCTGAGGTCCGACGGACAGGCGGGCCACGGTCACATACGGGCTGATCGCCTCGTCCCACACCTTGGACGCGTCCTCGATCGGCATCCTGTCCCGATCGGTCCAGAGCTGGGCCTGCAGCTCCCAGACGCCTGCGTGATCACGGAAGAAGGCGATACACGCGTCGCGGAGCGCGTTGGGGACGCCGTTGATCTTCAGATGCTTGTTGGTGAGGGCGGTCAACTCGGGCGAGACCGGCATCAGTCGCACCTTGGCGACATAGTCGCCCCACCGCAGCGGCGTCTGGCTGAAGAAGGTCTCGCCCAGGATGTGCGTCTCGGGCTGGCCGCCCAGGGTGGCGACCAGCGGGCTCGGCTTGCCGCCCGCCGCGACGATGGCCGCCTGCACGCCCTGCATCACGGCCGAGAGGATCTTCTTGAGGCCCTGCGCCTTGTCGGTCGTGCCGGCCAGGAGCTTGAGATTGGCCAGGAACGCCTTCGGAGTGGGCGCGCCGAAGGCCGGCCCGTTGATCATGATGAAGTCCTGCGTCGCCTCCTCTTCCTCGCCGGAGAGGCGTTCGCCCGGCACGCCGATCAGCTTGACCGCCACGGCCCGCGGCGCCGAGACGCTGTCGTCGAGCAGATCGCCGGGAATGGTCGAAAATCGCAGGACGGCCGGATAGCGGCCGGGCGCGGTGAAAAGGCCCTGGGCCAGGGTCGGATCGAAGCCCGCGAGCACCTCCAACTCGCCCTGCAACAGCGCGTGGCTCTTGGCGTGGACGCTGCGGATCGGGTGACCCTCGTCCTTCAGGGTGATCTCGGAGATTTGGCGCATGGTCTCGATCAAGCCCTGCGTCGTCTGGGCCTCGTCGTGTGGAACCACCTCAATCGAGGATTCGTAGGGAAGCGGGGATTGGTTCGGCATTGGAGTCTCGCTCTGGGGCGACACGATGAACCGCTTGTGTACACAGTCTCCTCGCGAGCCGTCGGCCTGTCCATTGGTCGTGCGGCGCCAGCGCCGAACGGCGAATTGGCGCGACAAAATCCGCGGGCGGCGCTAGCACGCGGCGCGTGAAGCACTGGGTGGCAGAGCGTGGATCCTGGCTGCGCGGCATGATGGCTGTCGCAACGATGGTCGCGCTTGCCTACACGGTGATCGTTCCGCCCGGCTTCATGCCCGCACGCTCACCGGATGGCGCAGGGCTAGCGGTGGTGATCTGCACAGGTCATGGGCCAATGCAGATCGGCGTGGCGGGTGATCGTCAGGCGCCAGCGCAGAAATCCAAAGCCGGGGCGCCCTGCCCGTTCTCGGCGACCGCCGCGCCGCCGCTGCCCGCGCCCATCGCTCTCGCCCATGCTTCCGCGACCTTCGCCATGGCGCCGTCGACGACGGTCGACGACCAGTCCCCCGGCCGCGGCTTGGCTGCGCCGCCGCCCCCGGCCATAGGTCCCCCTTCCCTGGTCTGATCCCCCTTCGTCCCCGCGCCCCGGCGCGGGCGTCGCCGCGTGTGCGGCCAAGATCGACCGGAAGATACGAAATGCTGAAATTCGCGAGCACGGCTGCCCTGGCCCTCGCCATGACGACCGCCCCCCTGGCGGCGAGCGCGCATGGTTACACGGCGGGCGACCTCAAGATCGGCCAACCCTGGAGCCGCCCCACCCCGCCCGGCGCGCCGACCGCCGCGGGATACCTGACCCTCACCAACACTGGCCGCATGCCGGAAACCCTCCTCGGCGGCGCGAGCCCCGAGGCGACCACCCTGGACCTGCATCAATCGACCATGGCCGGCGGCGTGATGCGCATGCGGCCCGTGACCGGCGGCGTCGTCATCGCGCCCGGACAGACGGTGAAGCTGGAGCCTGGCGGCTACCACTTCATGTTCGTCGGTCCGAGGAAGCCCTTCGCCGTCGGGGACCACATCCCGGCGACCCTGCGTTTCAAGCGCGCGGGCAAGGTGAAGGTGGAGTTCAACGTGCAGGAGGCGGCGCCCGAGGCCGCCGGTGGGCCCGCCGGCATGGACATGGGAATACATTGATCCGTCACGGCCGATGACGCGGATCTGGCGAGGCATGGGAGCGACAGGGGCGGCGATGGTCGCCGTCCTGCTGCTGTCCTACGCCTTCGTCCAGTCCACGGTGATGCAGGCGGCCGCCGCTTCGCCGACCCCCGCCGCGCCGATCTGCGGCATGGATCACATGGCGGGCATGGCGATGGCCGCCGCCTCGCCCACCCGCGACGGCGCCGGCAAGGCGCCCGCCCATCAGGCCGACCACGCCGCCTGTCCCTTCTGCGCCTCCGCGGCCAACCCGCCGATGACAGGCGCCCCGATCCTTGCGCCAGCCCCCTCGACAGTCGTCTTCGTCGCCTTCCGTCCTCTAGCCAGCCTGGGCCCGCGCGGGCCGCCCGCGCGCGAGCCCCGCGCCCGTGGTCCCCCTCTCTTCCCCCTCACCGCCTGAACCGCGCCGCCCACGCCGGCGGCGCCCATGCGTGATCGGAGGCGCGGCGTGTCCGCTCCCCAACGGGGCAATGAACAAATGAAGAGACTCTACATGGCTGGCGTCGCGGCGTTGGCCCTCACGATCGACCCTCAGGCGGCCCTCGCCCAGTCGGCGACCGCACCGCCGCCCCAGAACAATCCAGCGCCCACGGCGCCGCCCCGCCCCCGCAAGCTTTCGGAAGTCGTGGTCACGGCCTCGCGCCGGGACCTGCTGGGGATCGCCGTCACCGCCAGTCAGGGTGTGGTGACCCGCGAGGCGATCCAGCTTCGCCCGGCCTTCCGCGTTGGCCAGGTCTACGAGGAGGTTCCCGGCCTGGTCGTCACGGTCCACTCCGGCGAGAGCAAGGCCAACCAGTACTTCCTGCGCGGCTTCGACCTCGACCACGGCACTGATTTCGCCAGCTTCGTCGATGGGATGCCAGTGAACCGGGGAACCAACGCCCACGGCCAGGGCTATTCGGACCAGAACTTCCTGATCCCGCAGACTGCCGGCAGCCTCGACTACACCAAGGGCCCCTACTACGCGCAGAACGGCGACTTCAGCGCCGTGGGCTCGGCGCGAGTCAACCTTGTCGACGAACTGCCGGGCGAAGTCTCCCTCAGCGCCGGCACGCTCAATGACGACGAGATCTATATCGGCGGCACGCACCACATCGACGCCGACAACCGCATCTGGGGCGCGCTGGAGATCGACCACCTCGACGGGCCGTGGGATCCGCCCAGCGACTTCAACAAGGTCAACGCCGTCGTCCGCTACAGCCACGGCGACGAGGCCAACGGATTCAGCCTGACCGGCATGTACTACCAGAGCGCCGGGCGTCTCTCGACCGACCAGTCGATCTTCGCCGTTCAGGACGGCCTGATCGGGCGCTATGGCGTGCTCGATCCCAGCGATCACGCCGCCTCGTCCCGCTGGAGTCTGTCCGGGCACTACGGCGCCACGGGCGACGGCTGGGCCTTCTCCTCCCACGCCTACGTCGTTCACAGCACGATGTACCTGGTAAACGACTTCACCCATTTCCTGCTCGACCCGGTCAACGGCGACCAGGAGCAGCAGGATGAGACGCGCGACGTCTTCGGCGGCGACGCGGCCTTCACTTTAGACCGAAAGGTTCTGGGACTGCCGACCGAGACGGTGATCGGTTTGCAGGACCGCTTCGACAACATCTATGTCGACCGCCGGCATACCCGGGACGGCGACACGGCCCTGGACTACTGCGAGGTCCCCTTCGTGCCGGGCGGCGTCCTGCCGAGCGGCCTCCTGCCACCCCCGCCCGGGACGCCCGCGGGCGCGCTCAACGACGGAGGCCAGGCCTTGGCCTACGCGGCAGTGAACGGCGCCTGCAACGCCGACCGCGTCCACCTCAATGACCTGGGCGCCTATGTGCAGTCGACCGTCCACTGGACTCCCTGGCTGCGCTCGGTGATCGGCTTCCGCGAAGAAGTCTTCTACGCCTACGACCGCAGCCTGACGCTCTCGCCCACCTTCTCAGGATCGACGACCCAGACCCTGCCGCAGCCAAAGGGAAGCCTGATCTTCGGACCGTGGTTCGACACTGAGTTCTACGTCAGCGGCGGACGCGGCTTCCATTCGAACGACGTGCGCGGCGTGTTCGGCACGGTCGGGCTTGAGGGGCTCACGGCTACGGCTGGACCGACGCCCCTGCTGGCCCCCACGAACGGGGAAGAAGTGGGCCTCCGCAGCCGGATCATTCCCAATCTGGCGGTGCAGCTCGCCCTCTTCCGCGAGGACTTCAGTTCGGAACTGCTGTTCGACGAAGATCAGGGCCAGGACCAGCCCACTGCCCCTACCCGCCGCCAAGGCGTCGAGGTCTCCGGCCAGTACCGTCCCCTACCCTGGCTGGAGCTCAACACCGACCTGGCTTTCGTCAAGGCGCGCTACCAGGGCTCCCTCGCCGAGTTGGCTGACGTCTACCAGCTGTCAGGCAACACAATAGCCTATGCGCCCAGCTTCGTCGGCTCCGCCGGCATACTGGTGGACAACCTCGGCCGCTGGTTCGGCGACCTGCAGTGGCGGCGCCTAGGCGCCTATCCGATCGCGGACGGCAGCCCGTACCCGCGGGACAAGGGCTACAGCGAGGTCAACCTTGGCGTCGGCTACAAGGTGCGCCCCGACCTCCACGTGCGGGTCGACATCTTCAACCTGACCAACAGCCACGCCAACGCCGCGGCTTTCGACTACGCCTCCCAGCTCACGCCGACCTCCGCCCCGGTGGCCGGCCCGCAGATTCACCGCCTGGAGCCTATCTCGGCGCGCTTCACGGTCTCAGCGTTCTTTTAGCCCTTGCCCACAGGGCGAACCTTGCCGGCCTCCGATCGAAGGCGGATACTTGGCTGGAGAGGGAGGCAGGCCGTGACCGACGAAGAACGGGAGGCTGTCGTCGCGGCTTTCGGGGCCTATCCGCTCTCCCCGACAGCCACGATACTTCTGGATGCCCTGATACGGACCTGGGAAGAGGCCATAGGCGATGAAGTCGGTCTGCCCGAAGAACTAAGGTCTCTGGCGAAGGATAACCTCCTTTATACGTTCCTAACAAATGAGCAGCGCGGATATCAGATAAGGGCAGTCTCGCTCGTCCACGCTTTGCAGAGCCTGCGGCTCATCAGCAATCTCGCGCAACGATTTCCGATATTGAACAGGATTCACCTGGACAAGGAATAACCGGGTGAGCCAATCTCAACAACCGCAACTTATCGTCACGATAAGCAGTGGTTATCTTGTTTTCATCGGCTTGGTCGTGGCCGCTTCGGCGACGGTTCTGGCGAGCGACAGGGCGTCGCAAATGCCCTGGTGGGCGCGGGCCTTGCTGCTGATCCCGCTGGTAATTTCGGCGGTCAGCGGCATCGCGGCGTTGATCGGCGCAAATTCGGCGCACAACATCGGTCGACGGGCCGAACGGCTCGATGACCACACTCTCGCCAGCGACGAACGGACGAAGTTGGAGAAGGGGGTGCAGGACGCACGCGAATTCGCCGGCGACTGCATCTACTGGTCGCTGACGGGCGCCATTGTTGCGGCCGTCAGCCTGTTCTTCGCCATGCTCCCGTTCGTCTTTCTCCACCCGCAGAAGGAGGCGTCGGCTGTGAAATCGAGCTGCGCCCCTGCCCCTGTGGTCTCCATCTCGTCATGCGCGCCAGCCCCCGCCACACGACCGGCCCGAAGTTACGTGGCCGGCCGGCCTGGGTCCTGACGAGACGCGATCTGGCGACCTAAACTCCGGCTTTCGCCAAGTTGCCCTTCGGGATCGGAGCGGCGAATTCCCCCTTGGTCTTCGCACGCTCGTACGCGAGATCAGCCCAGGCGGTGGCGAAAGCGCTCGGGGTGCCGGGTGCGGCGCTCGCCGGGATCACCACAAGGCCCGGTCGGCGCAGCGCCGTGGCGACCTGGGCCCAGAGGGCAAGGTGCTCGGTGGGCGGTTCGGTCCCGGCCTCGGCCGCGGAGAGGCGACCGGGGATGGCAAGCACCGCGGATGAGGACGTGTGGAGTTGCACAGCCTCTGCAGGCGGCAGGCTCGCAACTGCCGTGGCCATGGCCCTGAGCGCCGCTCCTTCCAGATCGATCCGGCGTGCTCCGCCGGCGGCGCCGCTCACCGCGCCGGCGTTCTCCCGTACGAAGGCCCAACCGCCGATGCGGAACGCGCCGTGGTGGGCGATCTCGAGCCAGATGCGGACCGGAAGGGACACGCGCGGCGCGCTATCACCGATGCGATCGTCGCGACAAGCGCTGTACGAGATGCGCCGCCCTCCATGCTATTTGACCGTCACCCTCGCCCGCATCCTCGGATGGATGGTGCAGAGGTAGCTGTAGACGCCAGGCTTGGCGAACTTGACGGTGTAGGAGTCGTCCTCGTCCAGGGCCTGCGAGCGGAAGCTGCCGTCGGTGCTGGTGACGGTATGCGGCTCCCCGTCGAGGTTTTTCCAGGTCACCGACCCGCCGATGGGCACGGTGACCGCCATCGGGTGGAAGTCGAAGTTCTTGATCGTCACCTGCACCGCGTCGGGCGGGCCCGCCGCGTCTGCGGCCGCAACGAGGCCTACGCCCGTGAGAACTAGATTCGCCGCGATGACGCAGGCCCGGAAAGGGATCGTCTTCAAGGGAGTCACCTTTCGTAGGACCGGTCAGGCGAGGGTCGTGTCGGTCAGCCGCAGCGGCTCGTGCAGCGAAGCGACCCTGACACTGGTCACGCCGGTCAATCTTGGGAGCTGATCGGCGGGCACGAGCATCGGACCTGGGCCAGGAGCCGCGCCGGCTGGGGGCTGCGGATAGGCGGTGGCCCGCGCGGTGTGGAAGGTCACGCGGCCCTCCACCTTCGAGACGACCTGGTGGATATGGCCGTTCAGGACCGTCACCGAACCGAAGCGCCCGATCAGGGCCATCAGCTGCTCATGGTCGCTCGAGCCCCAGCCCCAGGGATCGTAGACGCTCCACATCGGCATGTGGGCGAAGAGCACGATCGGCTGACTTGAGGGACGGCCGGCGAGATCTTGCTTCAGCCAGTCCATCTGGTCCTGGCCAAGCGACGCCAGGCCGCCAGCCTTGAACTGCATCACGTTGACCAGACCGACCAGATGCAAGCCCTTGTGGTCGAAGCTGTAGTAGCCCTTGCCGTTCGAGGCCGCGCCAAATCGGCTGAAGTATTCGGCGCCGACCCCGTCGGTGACGTCGTGCTCGCCGGGCGTCGTGTGGATCTCCGCGACCCTGAGCTGCTTCAACAGCTGATCGGCCTCATCGAATTCCGAGGCCTTGGAAAGGTGGGTGATGTCGCCGGTGTGAAGCACGAAAGCCGGCGGCGTCGGCAGGGCGTTGACGAGGCCGATGGCGCGCCTGAACGTACCGGCGACGTCGGGGTTGGCGGGCTTGTCGAAACCGATATGACTGTCGCTCAGCTGGACGAAGAGCGGCGTCCCCATCGCGGCGGCGGTTTCGGGCTCCGCGGCCTGCGCCAGGCCGAATGCATTCAGCACTCCGCCCGAGAGCACGAACACAGTTCCTGTCCCGACGCCCAGGCATTTGAGGGCGCCGCGGCGAGTGGTCTCGTGATCCATGAAGAAGTCCTCCGGAAGCTTCTGGAGGACATGACCCGACAGTCGGCCGATTTATTCCCCCGTCGTGCGAACGAGATCTACGAAATTCGCCAGTTCGTCGGCCTGCATGTCGGAGACCGCCGCGAAATCCAGGTCCCCCTGCTTCCAGAAGAGCTCATTGTAACCGCGGCGTGCGCCAGCCGCAGGCATCGGCTCGCCGCGATCGGCCCAGACGAACAGGTCGATCCAGTGGAAGCCATGTTGGTAGACCACCACCGCGGCAGGCCGACCGGCGATCCTGTCGATCCGTCCACCTGTCAGCTTGAACCCTTCGGCCGCGAAGTCATGCACCGGTGGGGAGAGGTCGATCTTGCCGGCGAACCAGGGTTTGACGGTGTGGTGGTCGCCCGACGCCACCTGGATCATATTGCCGGATATCAGGGCCTGGGTGTGGGCCCGGACGATACGGTCGGCCATGGTGGCGGGGGTCGGCGGCGCCAGCGCCAGCAGCCACAGCGCTGCGGCCAGGCCGCTCACGCCGACTCCGCCCAGGAAACCGCCAAAGAAGGTTCCGAGTCTGCCGCGGCGCGGTGCGGGCGCCGGCGCGTCCTTGGCGGCCAGGTCGACGTCGGCGGCGGCGATCGCCTCGCGCACCCGAAGCTTCACGCGGTCGGGCGCAGCATACCGCTGGGCATAACTGCGCAGGTCGCTTCGTATCGAAACCGCGTCCTCGCAGAAGGCCTGGCACTCCGCGCAGCCGGCGATGTGCAGCTCGGCGGCTTTCGCCTCGCCGTTCGCCAATTCGCCGTCGAGGAAGGCCTGGGTGGTGAGAAGCTCAACGCAATCCATGCTGATCCTCCGCCACCCACTGATCCTTCAGGAGCGCGCGGGCGCGGGCGAGCCGCGACATCACCGTGCCGATCGGAATCCCGCTCACCTCGGCGATCTCGCGATAGCTCAAGTCCTCCATCTCCCTCAGGATCAGCACCTCCCGGAAGGCTTCAGGCAGGGCCGCGATCATCGCCCGCACCCTGCGCCCCTCGCTGGCGCGCATGGCCTGCGCCTCTGCATCCGGCCCTTCGTCCACCAACTCCGGGCCCTCTCGCCCTCCGGGCAAGGGCACGTCGTGGCGCCTGTGCGGGCGGTCGCGCCGGTCGCGCCAACAGTTGCGGACGATGCGCATCAGCCAGGGACGTACGTCTTCGCCACGAAGCTGGTCGAAGGCCCTGAAGGCGCGCAGCATGGCGTCCTGCACGACGTCTTCGGCGTCACTGGGCGAGCGGCTGAGCCACCGCGCCAGGTTATAGGCGGCGTCGAGGTGCGGCAGCGCTCGCGCTTCGAAGGTGTCGCGGCGATCTGACATCGAGAACCAGGACGGTGCAGCGCCGCAGTTTATTCCCGAAATCAGACGCCGTGGCGTGGGCGGATACGATCACCCACGTCCTTCGGTCGCGCTGCCTACTCCTTCCCGTAGCAGTCGTGCCAGTTCCACCACTTGTAGGGCTCGCTCTGCGGATAGCCCTCGGGGGAGTCTTCCCAGGTTTCCTGGCGGCCCAGAGCGGTGTGGTCGAGGTACCACCAGAGGGAGCCCATCGGCTCGTCGCCGCGGTTGTTGATGAAGTAGGTGCGGAAGATGCGATGGCCCTCGCGGATGAAGACGTTGTGGCCGTGCCACTCGTCGACGCCAAAATCGGCGTCGAAGCTGTCGGTGATCGTGTACCAGGGCATGTCCCAGCCCATCCGCGCTTTCAGCCGCACGATGTCGGCCTGGGGCGCGCGCGAGACATAGGCGAGGGTCGTGTCGCGGGCGTTCAGATGGCTGAGGTGTGAGACCTGGTCCGCGCCCAGGGAGCAACCCATGCAGGCGTGCTCCGGCCAGCCGTGCACTCCGGGCTCGAAGAAAGCGCGGCAGACGATCAGCTGGCGGCGACCTTCGAACAGATCAAGCAGACTTGCCCGCCCGCTGGGGCCTTCGAACACGTAGGACTTCTCCACCGCCATCCACGGCATCTGCCGACGCTGGGCGGCCATGGCGTCGCGGGCGCGGGTGAAGGCCTTTTCCTTCACGAGCAGCGCCTGGCGGGCGGCTTCCCAGTCCTTGGGCGAGACGATCGGGTGGGCCGGAAGGGCGGTGTCGCCGGCCCTGGGTTGCTCGAGGGTGGTCATGGAAACCTCCGGATCAGAGCTGTCGCTGGGAGTATGCGCGCATGCACTAGGACGGCCCAAGGGGCGTGTGGCCGACGTAGCGTGGCGGAAAAACCCGCTGGCCGGCGAGCTAGCCGTCAGCAGGCTCTGCATGCGAAAAAACCCACATCGTGGCGCGGAGGTCCAGTGAGACGTCTGCCGTCAGGGACCTGCGAGGCATTGGCAGTACGCACACGGAGCGCCGGAATCCTCGCCGGTCTCTTTCTCCTACTTCACGCCGCGTGCGCGGCGGCATCGCGGGCGTGGCGAAGGTCGGTCCAGGCGGGAGCGTACCTGATCGCCTGGTCATACTTGGCGAGCGCATCCTTCCGCCGACCCTGACGGACGAGGACGTCTCCCCAGGCTTTGAGCGGGTCGGCCCAATGGGGTCCGCGCTCGTTGGCGGACTGTAGCTTTGCCGCGGCGCCGACGAGGTCGCCGTGGCGGGCCAGGGCAAGGCCCCAAGAGTAGTAGGCTGCTGGAAGGTCGGGTGTGAGGGCGACGGCCGCGGCATAGGCCTGCTGAGCTCCTGCCCAGTCGCCGCGGTGGTCGAGGATGTCGCCGCGGAAGCGGTAGCAGTCGACGAAATGGCCTCCCGCCTTCAGGGCGGCGTCCGCCTTGTCCGGATGGCCGGCCATCTCCTCTGCCGGTGCGATCCAGCAGGCGTAGCCCGGATAATTGCTCGAGACGACAGGGTCGGCGTAGGTGGCGCCGAAGGCCTCCATTTCGTTGGCCGCTCGCTGAACGTCACCCGCTTCGGAGGCCAGGCGCCCGTGTACGAAGTGGGCCATGGCCCCGATGCTCGGATCGGCGGCGGCCGCCTGCGCCGTCTGGAGCTGCAGTTCCGCATCCTGGCCGTCATGAAGGCGGACGTCGACGTCTGCGACCTGAGGTCCTTCGGAAGCAGACCCGGTCCCAACTCCACCCTGGGCCGCGATGTCGACGATTAGCGCGGCCCGCCAGGCTTGTAGGTTCCAGGTCAGAGTGTCCCAGTTGGCGTAGTCGCTTTCGGGCGCGGGGCCCGGTCGTCCACCTGCGGCCTTGCTGAGCGCCAAACCGATCCGCCAGGCTCCTTCCTCGTCTGCCAAATCCCAGGTCGCGTTCATCAAGTTGTTGTAGGCGACCCAAAACCGGTGATTGAGCCGGATCGCCTCCTGGTAGAGGGGCAGCGCGTCCTGGGGCTTCGCGCCCATAGCGAGCAGCGAGTTGCCCCAGGTGTTGAGCAGGCCCGGCCGGTCCTCGGGCGCGCTCCTGGCGAAGTTGGCCTTGATGAAGGTCACCGCCTCGGCGCTGCGGCCGGCCTGGTAAAGGTACGCCGAATAGAGCAAGGGCTGGGACTGGCCGAAGACATATCCGGCCGCCTGAGCGGCCAGCTTATCGAGGTCCGCCGCTCCGCCGGTGAAGGTCTTAGGCAGCACGCCGTCACCGCGAACAGTTAGAGCCAGGTCGCCGCTGGCCGTCTGCACGAGATCGCCGCCGATGTGCACGTCGTGGCCGAACCGCGCCTTCAGCATCCGGTCGACGTCGCCGATGGAAATGCCCGTCTCCGGCACCTCGACCTTGATATCACCGCTCCAGGCGCTGGAGAGCTTGCGCGAGGCGATGATCGAGCTGTGGACCGCGGCCTGCAGCCGTGTGAGCTCGTCCAGCACGCCGCCGGCCACGACTTTGCCGGTGAGCCCGCGCGCGGCCAGGGCCGGCGGGGAGTCGAACGGCTCGACGATCACCAAGCGGGATTTGAAGGCGTCGTAGAGCATTCCCGCGAAGCCGAGGCCGATGACGGTCGCCACCAGGATGATGAACACCTGGGTCGCCACCTTCAGCCGCTCGCCGAAGCGACGCAGCTTCAAGTGCGAGAGCTGGACCGCGCGCTGCTCATGCAGGTGCTCGGTCTGGATCTCGACGAGACGCGCCTGCTTGTCGAAATAGGCGCCCGCCTTCCGCGCCAGCGCCGGGTTGGCGTCGGCCCGAAGCATGGCCGCCGCCGCGGCCGCAGGATCCAGTCCAGACGCCGGCGCGTCGCCCTCTCCGGCGTTGCCGCCCTCGTCGTCGCCGAGGATTCTGCCAAGCAAGCCGCGTTCGGCCATCGTATCCACCCCCAGAGAGGCGACAATCGCTTCTAAGCGACGGACGTGCAACGGCAGTGCGGGAAGAGGCGTCTGTGGATTGCACACGGAGCGCCGGCGCCCTCGCCGGCGTGGCTCCGCGACAACCTCGCTTGGAGAACGACTTCGGGCGCTTCGGCGGCGGAAAGGCCGTACGCCGGCGAGGGCGCCGGCGCTCCGTGTAAGCCTTGGGGCGCGCGGTGTTCTCTCTCTACGCCGTCATGGGTTCCGACCGCGGGCGCCTCTTCGTCCCGGCGCCGCGGGCGGTGGGGGTCGTGACTTGCGCGCCTTCCAGGCGCTCCCAGAGGGCCGGATCGGCCATGGCGGGGAAGGTGACGAGTTCGCCGGCCTCGGCGCCCGCCAGGGCGGCGTCGACGAGTTGCTCAGGGGTGAAGTCGGCGCGGTCTGAGGAGAAGAGCTCCGGCCCGCTCGGGCCGGTCAAGACGAGCTGGATCTGCACGCCCGGATGGGTCGCGTGCTCTGCCCGCAGGGAGTGGGTGAAGTTCAGCACATACGCCCTCGACCCGCTGTAGGCCGCGGTGTTGGGCGAAGCCGAATGCGCCACCGAGCCGATGTTGACGAGCAGGCCCCGACCGTCGGCGCGGAAGTTGGCGAGGGCGGCGTGGGAAAGCCGCGAAAGAGCGACGACGTTGAGACGGAACATCCGTTCGATCTGACCCGCAGTGACCTCGGCCGTTGGGTCGGGGCCCGCTGCCCCCGCGGTATTGATGAGGATGGAGACGTCGGGCTCGCGCACACGAGCCGCTGCCGCCGCGAGAGAGGCGGGATTCTCGAGATCGGCTGCGAAGGTCTGGACGTCCACGCCGTACGCCTCGACCAGGGTGCTGGCGAGGGATTCGAGGCGGTCCGCGCGACGGGCGATCAAAAGCAGGTCGAATCCACGGCGAGCGAGACGATCGGCGTAGGCCGCGCCGATGCCAGACGAGGCGCCGCTGATCGCCGCCCGACCGATGGGAAGCGAGGTCATCTGAGCTTTCCTCTCACGTGCAAGTACAGGCGGAGGCTCGGATTTCGGCCATTCACCGCTTCTCTGCCTCCGCTCCTATAGGCAGTGAAGATTCGGGATTGAGGCTGAATCTGGGTGCGGGCTGGGCGCATCGCAATTCCCCCCAGCCTCGGTCGAGGGCGAATTCGCCTAAGGTCGATGGGAGATTCTCTCGGAGGCGCCAGCGTCGCAGGAGCGGCGCGGAAGAAGGATCCTCCTACGCCGTCACCGCCTCTTGCTCGAGATATCGCGGCGCGACGGCGCCGGCATGGACGGCGGAGAGAAAGGCGAGGCGGGTTTCCTCCAGGCGGTCCCAGGTGGCCGGGTCGGCCATGGAAGGGACCGTGACGAGTTCATCCGCCTCGGCGCCTGCGATCGCTGCGTCCACCAGCTGGTCGGCCGTGAGGTAGGAGGAGTCGGGGAAGACGGAGTCGCTGAGACCCTGGGAGGAGAAGAACTCCGTGCGGATCGGGCCAGGCATGACGAGCTGGATCCGCACGCCGGGCTGCGCCTTGTACTCGGCCTGCAGCGAGCGGGTGAAGTTCAACACATAGGCCTTTGAGCCGCTGTAGACCGCGCCGCTCGGCGATGGGGCGTGGGCGATGACCGACCCGATGTTGACCAGCAGGCCCCGGCCGTCGGCGCGGAATTTCGCGAGGGCGGCGTGGGAGAGGCGCGACAGGGCCACCACATTGAGCCGAATCGTCCGTTCGATCTGGTCGGCCGTGACGTTGGCGGTGGGGCCAAGCCCCCCTGCCCCAGCGTTGTTCACCAGGATCGAGATGTCGGGCTGGCCAACACGCGATTCCACTACTGCGAGAGCCGCGGGATCCTCGAGGTCGGCGAGCAGCGTCTCGACGTTGACGCGGTGCGCCTTCCTGAGGGCGGCCGCGAGGGTCTCGAGCCGATCGGCGCGGCGCGCGATCAACAGCAGGTCGTGGCCACGGTTGGCGAGGCGTTCGGCATAGACGGCGCCGATGCCGGACGAGGCGCCGGTGATCGCGGCGCGACCGGTGGGAAGAGAGGTCATTGGGACTCTCCTGTCAGGCGTGGGTTCGGGCGGAAGCGCGGTTCTCGGCCATCCACCGTTTCTCGTCCTCGGTGCCCTCCTTGGGCGGGAAATGGCCCTGGATGGTCCAAAGGTCGAAGGGCGTCTCGTCGACATGCATCTCCCAGTCGAAACCGCGGTCGGCGACCCACGGGGCAAGGATCTTATTGATCAGCTTGAAGAAACCCAGCTTTCGCTCGTCCGACTGGAAGCTCCGGGCGATATGGTCGACGGTGATGCGGACGAACCGCTCAGCCGGCTCCCCGCCCACGTAGAAGGAGTGGGCGGGGATCTCCTGGAAGACCACGCCGACGTAGAACTTCGGCATGATCCGGCCATAGACCCCAGTGAGCGCCTGAGCGATCGCCTGCTTGTCCTCGGGGCTGTAGGCGCCCGGGGGATGATAGACGTTCCACAGGGGCATCGAGGACTCCGTGCTAGTGAGTTCTGTTTTCCAACTCAGTGTGCGCGGGGTTCTGGCGCCTGGCAACGGCGGCGCGGCTCGAAATTGGCTGCAGGCGCTTGGAGATTCTCTGGGGGAAGCCGCAGCTCGGTGGCTGGAGTCTTCGAGTACCGCGCACGGCTGATTCGGAGTCGGTCTAGCTGTCGAAGTGCGTTTACGCACTGTTGTCCGGCAAGGCCTGACGGCCATGCGCGACAACCCTCGAATATCCCGGCGAAATCCGCGGGCATCGCCGCGAACAACGAACGCCTTCGGACGTCAAATGGCGCCCTTTGTTACGGATTTCGCTAAATTCTAGCGTCGCCCTGGCGGCCCGATTAGGCTCCCGGAAATCACGAGGGGGCTCGTTGAAGCGGTGTTCGCGTGCGTCAAGCCGCCGGCGTCAGCCGGGCGGCGAGCCTCCTTCAGAGTTCGCGTTCCTGTTCAAGATCCGGCCGCATTCGGCCCGGCGCCCGCCGCTTACACCCGAGACATCGCCGGGACGATGTCGATGGACTCCGCGCCGGCCGCGCCGTGGGAGAGTTTGGGAGCACAATGAAGCGAGACGTCCTCAAGACGCGGTTCCGCGCGGAGGAGATCCCCCGATTCCCCTGCCCTCACTGCGAGGGCCGGCTGCGCCTGGCCGGCGAGGTGAAGATCCACCGGTCGGCGGCGACGGCGTGGATCGCGAACCAGGCCTGGTCCGACATCGCGCAGATCGAGGACGAGTTCCATACCGCCCTGATCTGCGAGAGCGCCGAATGCGGCCAGGTCGTGGGAATGATGGGCGCGGTCCGCTATTTGGCCGATCATGAAGCCGGCGGATCGCTCGCCGTTGAGCTGCTCGAGCCAAAGACCTTTTTCCCGGCGCCGGCTCTGATCGCGATCCCGAACAACACGCCGCCCAGCGTGATCCGCGAGATCCGCAACGCCTTTTCCATCGCCTGGATCGACCCCAACGCCGCCGCCCACCGGCTGCAGGTGAGCGCCGAATACATCATGGACGACTTCGGCATTCCCGAGATCGTCAGCGGACAGAGGATGACCGTCGACCGCCGGATCAGCCTCTTCGGCGAAACGAACATGGCCGCGCGCACCCATGCCGACACCTTCAGCGCGTTGCGGACGCTGGGCGACTCGCGCGCCCACGGCGGGGAAGTCGACTGGCCGACCCTGCTCGACGCCTTCGAGATCTTCGAGTCGGCGCTTGAGGATCTCTACGGCGACAAGGCCAATATGGTCGCGGCCGCCCACAAGCGCCTGTCCGACTTCGCCCGCCACGCGCGGTCGAACGATGGCCCCCAGAGCGGGCCGCCGCCGGCCAAGCCGGTGATGCTGCGCGAGCCGCAGGACGAGCAGGACCGCGGGGCGCCGATCCGCGGCCGTGAATGGCCGCTGGGGGGCCTTCGCAATCCGGTGACTGGCGAGCCGTTCGCCTCCGAGGCCGAAGCCCAGGCCGCCCTCGCCGGCGAAGCCGCCAGCGTCCCTCGCGAGTCTCGCTGGCCTGCCGGCGTGCGTAAGTTCGGCCGGACGTAGCGACGCCTCTCTGCGCTCTCCTTCCCCTTCTTCATGGGGAAGGAGAGCTCGTCCACGGCGGCTCGACCGCCCCAAGCGCAGAAATCGCCAAGATGAGGCAAGCCAAGACTTCGTAGTTCCAAGGTGTAGCGTGACAGCTAGTCGCTTGCGGCGTAGCCTCATCGTCAAGCTCGGTCGGCGTACGGCGCGAGTCGCCGTCGGCCCCGCTCTCCACCCTGAAACTGCGGAGGAGGGGAATGAACATAGAAGTCTCTCGACGCGGCCTGCTGAGGGTCGCGGGCGCAGGGGCGGCGGGAACGGCGTTGGGCGCGCTTGGGTTCGGCGCGGCGGAGGCGGCCACGGCCGCTCACGTTCGGGCGTTCAAGCTGGCCAGAACCACCGAGACCCGCAACACCTGCCCTTATTGCTCGGTCGCCTGCGGCATCATCCTCTATTCGAAGGGCGATCTTCGAAAGGGCGAGACCGCCGAGATCACCCATATCGAGGGCGACGCCGACCACCCCACCAACCGCGGGACCCTGTGCCCCAAGGGCGCGGCGTTGAAGAACTTCGTCCATTCGGACACCCGCCTGCTCTATCCGCGGATCCGCAAGCCCGGCTCGAAAGAGTTCGAACGCGTCTCATGGGACGACGCCTTGAACCGCATCGCGCGGCTGATGAAGGACGACCGCGACAAGCAGTTCGTGGCCAAGAACGCCGCGGGCCTTGCGGTGAACCGGTGGACGAGCGTCGGCTTCCTGGCCGCCTCGGCCACCACCAACGAGACGGCCTGGCTCACCTGGAAGGTCGTTCGCAGTACGGGAATTCTGGCGTTCGATAATCAGGCGCGCGTCTGACACGGACCTACGGTGTCCAGTTTGGGCCCTACGTTCGGTCGCGGCGCGATGACAAACTCCTGGACGGACATCCGTAATACGGATCTGGCCGTCGTGATGGGCGGCAATGCCGCCGAAGCCCATCCCTGCGGGTTCAAGTGGGTCGTCGAAGCCAAGGCCCATCGCGGGGCGCGGCTGATCGTGATCGATCCCCGCTACACGCGCACCGCCTCGGTGTCCGATCTCTACGTGCCGATCCGCCAGGGCACCGACATCGCCTTCCTGCTCGGCGTGATCAAGTACTGCATCGACAACAACAAGGTGCAGGTGGAGTACGTCAAGAACTTCACCAACGCCGCGTTCATCGTGAAGGAGGGATTCAGCTACCAAGACGGGCTGTTCAACGGTTACGACGCGCAGGCCCGCAAGTACGACACCTCCGAGTGGGACTACCAGATCGGACCTGACGGATTCGCCAAGGTCGACATGACCCTGTCGGACCCGCGCTGCGTGTGGAACCTGCTAAGGGAGCACGTGGCGATGTACACGCCCGAGTTCGTCGAGCG
>JAFANN010000130.1 GCA_019232665.1 Caulobacteraceae bacterium
GGATGGCCGACGGCGCGCGTGATCGGGGTCTCGTTCGGGGGCATGGTGGCCCAGGAACTTGTGCTTCGTCATCCGCACCGGGTCGAGCGACTGGTCCTCGCCTGCACCTCGCCTGGCGGTGCGGGAGGGGCGTCATACCCCTTCCACGAGATCCGCCACCTCGAGGGCGAGGCGCGGGTCCGCCATCTGATCCCGGTGTCGGACACGCGACAGGACGCTGCCTGGGCGGCCGCAAATCCAGACCTGTACGCCCAGTTCGTCGCGATGGGCGCGGCCGATCCGTATGCCGACGAACCGGGCCATCGTGAGGGAGCCTGGCGGCAAATCGAGGCGCGGGCGAAGCACGATACGTGGGATCGGCTCAAGCAAATCGCCTGCCCGGTTCTCATAGCCGCGGGCCGCTACGACGGGATCGCCCTGCCGAAGACGCAGGAGAACCTGGCCTCGCGCATCCGGGGCGCCGAGCTGCGTTTCTTCGACGGCGGTCACATGTTCATGCTGCAGGACCGCGCGGCGAACCCGGCGATCGTCGAGTTCCTGCAGGCCTGAGGCGATGGTCAGGCGTTGGCGGCGACGGGAAGCTTGAGGAGTTCGATGACGTAGCCGTCGGGGTCTTTGGCGAGGCAGACGATCGCGCCGCCGAGGCCGGGGATGGCCTCCGGCTCCCGGGTGATCTCCAGGCCCTCGGCGCGGATGCGTTCGGCCAGGGTCGCAGGATCGGTCACGTTGAACACCAGCTTGACCGGATTGCCGGCGTAGTTGGGGGAAGAGCCGTCGGTCCAGTGCATCAGGACGACGGCGTTGCGTCCCTCGTGCGCCAGGACGATCTCGTCCATGTAGTCGAGATGGAACCGTTGGGTCTCCTTCATCCCCAGGACCCGGCTGTAGAAATCAGCCGAACGGGCGAGGTCGGAGACGCCAATCCCCACGGCGGTCAGATAATCGGGCGAACGCATGTCTTGCCTCCCTGTCTCGGCGACGATTTAGATCGTTCTGCATGTCCCATAACAGCTTCGGCCATCTCTTCCGCGTGACCACCTGGGGCGAAAGCCACGGCCCGGCGATCGGCTGCGTCGTCGATGGCTGCCCTCCAGGTATCCGGCTTGACGCTGCGGATATCCAGGTCTGGCTGGACAAGCGCCGTCCCGGGGCCGGGAAATTCGTAACCCAGCGTCAGGAGCCGGACGCCGTGCGCATCCTCTCGGGGGTGTTCGAGGATGACGCGGCGCGGGAGCGTTTCGGCGGCCAGGTCACCACCGGAACGCCGCTCTCGCTGCTCATCGAAAATGTCGACCAGCGCTCGCGCGACTATTCCGATATCGCCCGCGCGTTTCGACCGGGCCATGCGGACTACGCTTACTTCGCCAAGTACGGGGTGCGGGACTATCGCGGCGGTGGGCGCCAGTCGGCTCGCGAGACCGCCTCTCGCGTCGCGGCCGGCGCGGTCGCCCGCAAGATCATGCCGGGGGTCACGATCCGCGGAGCCCTGGTGCAGATTGGTCCGCACCGGGTCGATCGCGCGCGGTGGGACTGGGCGGAGACCCTGAAAAACCCATTCTGGTCGCCGGATCCGGAGATGGTTCCGGTCTGGGAGGCGCATCTCGAACAGGTGCGGAAGGCCGGCTCTTCCACCGGCGCAGTGGTCGAAGTGGAGGCGACGGGCGTGCCGCCGGGGTGGGGCGCGCCGGTCTATGGCAAGCTCGACGCCGAGCTCGCCAGCGCCCTGATGTCGATCAACGCCGCAAAGGGGGTGGAGATCGGCGCCGGCTTCGCCGCCGCCGAGCTCAGCGGCGAGGAGAACGCCGACGAGATGCGCGCCGGCAACGACGGGCCGCTGTTCCTTTCCAACAAGGCCGGCGGGGTCCTTGGCGGCATCAGCACCGGTCAGGCGGTGGTCGCCCGCGTGGCGTTCAAGCCCACCTCGTCAATCCTCACTCCGCGGCGCTCGATCGACGAGGACGGCAGGGAAATCGAACTGCGCACGAAGGGCCGTCATGATCCCTGCGTGGGCATCCGCGCCGTGCCGGTGGTCGAGGCGATGACAGCCTGTGTACTTGCCGACGCGTTTCTGCGCCATCGTGCGCAGACGGGCGGTGCGGCGCACCGACCGGGCCTTGAGTCGGCGCCCGATTTTAGCGATGCATCGGCAACGCTCGGCTGAACCGGCAGCTTAAGACCCGGTCGCACAAGTCCCAAACAGGAAGGAAAATCCAGATGAGCCACCGGTCCGCGCCCGCTAGCCGACGCACCATTCTGATCCGCGCCGCCGCGTTGACGGGCCTGCCGCTGCTGGTCGCGGCTGGGGGCGCGCAGGCGGCCGGGACCCTGCCTCAGGCGACTGCAAAATATCAGGTCAAGCCGGGTCCGAATGGCCAGACCTGCGACGCCTGCGCCTACTATGTCCCCAAGGCCGGCAAACCGGCGGCGGCTGGCGAGTGCAAGCTGGTCGCCGGCTCCATCGAGCCCAAGGGCTGGTGCCAACTCTTCGCGCCCGCGCCCAAGCACTGAGGTCCTTGCGGGCGGCTCGCCGTCTCCCTTGATTCTCCTCAAGGGCGTCGCGCGGGCGACGACCGATGTTGCGCGTTCAGTATGTGGAGGCGCCTATGCATCGCCCCAACCTTGGTGTTGTTCTGGCGGACTCCCGCCGCGCCCGGATCCTGCTACGCCACAACGGCGGAGGCATGGAGCCGATCCAGGCGCTCTCGCGAGAGGGCGAGCCTCGCTTCATCCATGACACGCGAGGCCGGGTGTTCGAGAGCGCGACGTCCGCCCGTCATGCGCTTGCGCCGCGCATGGGTCGCGCCGACGAGCACCGCCGCGCCTTCGCCCGCGAGATCGCGGAAGCCGTAGACGCCGCCGTGGCGAGAGGGACGGTGAAGTGTCTGGTGCTCGCGGCGCCGTCGCGACTGCTGAACGAAGTACGCGCGCAACTTGGCGAACGTTCGCGAAAAGTCATCGTCGGCGAGATCCAGAAGGACCTGACGAGGGAGTCGGAGGCGGAGCTCGAGCACCGGCTCTCCGAGCTCATGATCTGAACACGGCAATGTGCCGGCCGCTTTCAGGCCCGGCCGGTCAACTGGCCGACTCGACCCCGTCCGGCGACAGATCGCGCAGGCGCTGTGCGAGATCCGCGAAAGCCTCGTTGCGGGGATCGCTGGCCCGCCAGGCCAGGACGATGGTCCGGCGGTATTCGGCGCCCCTCAGGGACGCATAGTCGACCCCGGCTTCCTGGCCGGCGGCCAAGGCAGGGACGAGGGTGCAGCCCTCGCCTGCGGCGACCATGTACTTCAGCGTCTCCAGGCTGGTTGCGTGGCGCGCGCCCGGATGGACCTCGGCGCACGCGGCGATCGCCTGGTCGCGCAGGCAGTGACCTTCCTCGAGCAGCAGACGCTCGCGAGGCTGAAGCCCGCTCCAGCCGAGGTCCTTGCGAGAGGCCGCCGAATGACCTTTCGGACAGGCCATCAGGAACGGCTCGTGGAACAGGGCCGCAGAGGCCAGCCCAGGATCTTCGATAGGGGCGGCCACAAGCACGGCGTCGAGATCGCCGCGCAGCAGCGCGCCGGTCAGATCGTCGGTCCGGCCTTCGCCGAGGACGAGGGAGAGCTCGGGGTATCGCGCTCGCAGGCCCTGCAGGACGCGCGGGAAGTAGTAGGGGCCGAGAGTCGCGATCGCCGACAGGCGAAGGGCGCCCCCGAACGGCTGGGTCGCCTCGCTGCACAGGGCAAGCAGGTTTCCCGCCTCGAGCAGGATCCTGCGCATCTGCTCGATCAGGACCCGGCCCTGGGGCGTCACGATCAGCCGCCGCGTCGTCCGCTCGAACAGGAGCGCTCCAAGCCGCGCCTCCAGCTTGCCGATCTGCACCGAGAGCGAAGGCTGCGAGACATGGCATCTCTCCGCCGCCTTGACGAAGCTGCCCAGTTCGGCGACGGCGACCGCGTATTCCAGATCGCGAAGAGACAGGCCGGAGACGTTCATCCGCCCCTCAGATAGGCTCCGGTTAAGAGTGGCGGAAGGCACGTCCGAGGCGCCCGTCTATCGAGCTTTGCCGGGCGGCCCCGCGGGGTTCATATCCAGCCCTGTAGTTCCCGCCGGACCACGGTCTCGATCACCCGCATCCCGCCCTCGCTGTCATTGAGACAGTCGATGCGCGTGAAATCCTCGCCGCCGCCCTCGAGGAAGTAGGCTGCGTTCTCGACTCCGATCTCCTCGATCGTCTCGAGGCAGTCGGCAGAGAAGCCGGGCGTCACCACGGCGATCCGCTTGACGCCCTCGGCGGCAAGCGCCTTGACCATGACGTCGGTGTACGGTTGCAACCACGGGGCCCCGCCGAAACGGGACTGGAAGGTGAGCCTGAGTTTCTCAGGTCCCGTGCCGAGCCTCTGTCGCAGCGCCTCCACCGTCTGCCGGCATTGATCGTAGTAGGGATCGCCCTTGGCCGAGGTGGCCTGCGGCATGCCGTGGAAAGAGGCGAGGATCACCTCCGGCTCCCGCCCTTCGGCGGCGAGGCGACGCTCGATGGAGCGCGCGATCTCGTCGATGTAGGCGGGCTCGTCGAAGTAGGGCGCGGCGACCCGCAGTGTCGGCTGGCGGCGCATCTTCGAGAGGATCTGGAAGACCTTGTCGCAGGCCGTGGCGGTCGTGGCCGCGGAATACTGCGGGTAGAGCGGGACCAGGAGGATGCGCTCGCATCCCCGGTCGGTTAGGCGTGTGACCGCGCTCTCCAGGGACGGATTTCCGTAGCGCATCCCCCATTCGACGATGACCTGCGAGGGATTCGAACCCAAGAGACCCTGGTCGATCGAAGCCTGCAGCTTCTCCGTCTGGCCTCGGGTGATCGTCTTGAGCGGGCTCTCGTCCAGCTCCTTGTTCCAGATGGACGCATAGTCCCGGCCTCTGCGCGCAGGCCGCGTCGTCAGGATCAGTCCGTTCAAGATGAAGAACCAGACGAGCCGCGGAGCTTCGATCACCCGCCGGTCGGACAAGAACTCGGCGAGATACCGCCGCATCGGCCAATAGGTCGTCCCGTCCGGGGTGCCGAGGTTGCTGAGAAGCACGCCGATCCGGCCGCCGGTCGCCCCCGCGCCGGCGGGCGCATCGGGCGCACTCGCCGGGCGCTGCAGGCTTCGGTCATCGGCGGCCATTCGCGTTTTCCTCAACCAGCGCCCAGAGCAGCGCGATGCGATGCCTTGGCGATATGCAGGCGTCGACCCGTGGAATGTAGGGCTGGGACCTCCATAGAGAGAAATACAATTTTGGTGCCCGATCTATAAACGCCGCCTAACAAACATTCGCGATCCCGGCGCCTCGCGCGATGCGTCCGATGATGAGACGTCACTAATAGGCGTTACCTATCAGTCAGATTGCAAAAATGAACTTCATAAATGGATCCATGCGGCGCACGTTTCCGCCAATCGGGGCCAAGGACGATCCTTGCGGCCGCCGCTGCACGAAGGAGAATGTCGCTATGAATACACTCGTCACAGATCGTCCATCATCAAGCCTGGCCGCGCCCCCGGCAGGATTGCACGCAGTCGGCGTCGATCGAATCGCCCAATCCCTGAACAATCTCCTCGCGGACCTGTTCGCCCTCTACCTGAAGACCAAGAATTTCCACTGGCATGTGTCGGGGGCGCATTTCCGGGACTATCACCTGCTGCTGGACGAGCAGGCGACCCAGATCCTCGCGTCGACCGATCCGATGGCCGAGCGGGTGAGGAAGCTTGGACGGCCAACCCTGCGCTCCATCGGCCAGGTCGCGAGCCTGCAGCGCGTCACCGACAGCGAGACCGACGCCCTGTCGGCTCGAGAGATGCTGGCCGAATTGATCGAGGACAACTCGGCCGTCACGGCCCGACTGCGGGACGCTCACGCCTTGTGCGACGAGCACGGGGATGTGGCCACCGCCAGCCTGATCGAGAACTGGGTCGATGAGGCCGAGCACCGCGTGTGGTTCCTCACCGAGGCGAGCCGCTACTGACCGAAGGGCGTTGGGGTCCGCCGGAGCATCCGGGCTTCGGCGGGACCCGCCCGCTGCGTTCTGGAAATCCGCGGGAATACATCGCGCTCGATGCCGCAATGAGATAGGCGGTTCTGCCATGCACGGCCGACTGCCTTCGAAGGCCGGCGTTCTTGCGCGCCTGGGCCTTCCGACCATCGCCACGGCGCCGTTCTGCCCGGGCGAGGTGGAGGGCTCCGTCCAGGTTCCCCTGGGCGCGTCCCTGCTCAAGCGAGCGCTCGTGTTTCTCGGCCCAGGCCTTCTGGTCGCCGTGGGCTACATGGATCCGGGAAACTGGGCGACCGACATCGAAGCGGGCTCGCGCTATGGCTTCACCCTGCTATGGGTCGTTGTCGCCTCCAGCATTGCTGCGATGCTCCTTCAGACTCTGAGCTTGCGCCTGGGCCTGGTGGCACGCGTGGACCTGGCCCGAGCCTGCCGCCAACGATATTCCGTTCCGGTCAACCGCTTCTTATGGATCACAGCCGAGATCGCCATCGTGGCGTGCGATCTGGCCGAAGTGCTCGGCAGCGCACTGGCCCTGCACCTGCTACTGCGCGTGTCCACGCTCACCGGCATTGCCATCACCGCCCTCGACACCTTGTTGGTGTTGGGCTTGCAGGGCAAGGGTTTCCGCCAGGTCGAGGCCATTGTGTTGGGCCTGATCGCAACCATCGGCGTGTGTTTTGCCG
>JAFANN010000248.1 GCA_019232665.1 Caulobacteraceae bacterium
CGAAGCGCTCCGGCTTTCGCTCCTCTATAAGCCGACCGATAACCTGAAAGTCTCGTTCATCTCGACGACCGGCTACGAACGCAACCTGCCGACGGAGTACGGCCACATCGGCACGTTTGTGCCCGGGACCCAGAATACCCCGTCTCCTACGGTGTGCTCCGTGAGCCAGGCGTTCGCCGGCGACTGCGTCGACCTCTATGGATACGGCACTCCAAAGAGCTTCTGGCACGGCGAGTGGAGCCGCACCGAGGACCTGCAGGTTCTCAATAACATCGACATGCTGCGGGCCGACTATACGCTCGGCCGGATCACCCTGACATCGATCTCCTCATACCAATACAACTGGAAGTTCTTCCCCGAGAACAGCGATGGCGGCCCCGACCAGGTGCTGGCCGTCGATTACGGCGTCCGCTCGGCGACCTGGACCCAGGAGTTCAGGGCTGCTGAGAACGAGCAGAATTATAACTGGGTGCTGGGCGTCTATTACCTGCACGAGCACCTGCGTCAGAACCAGCCGCTGTATCTCTTCTACTACGGGGACAATTTCGGCGGCTTCGGGATACCGCCCGGTCCCGGCGCCTTCGACGGCGTCGCACAGCGCTCGTTCGACAACAGCCTTCAGGTGACGAACTCGGCCGCCGTCTACGGTCAGGGCGACTACAACCTTGGCCGGCTGACCCTCACGCTCGGCGGCCGTTTCACCTACGAGCGCAAGACCTTCGACTATGATGGTTCGACCCAGTTCCAGGACAACGGGATCGGGAACTATGGGCCGCTCCAGGACATCATCCTGGCCCAGGAGGCGCAGTCGGCCGCCAACTTCACCTGGCGCGCGGCCCTGGCCTACCACTTCACCGACGCCATCATGGGTTACGCCAGCGCCGCGACCGGCTTCAAGAGCGGCGACTTCAACGGAAGCTTCCTGAGCAACATCGAGCAGCAGGCGCTGCTACAGTTGCAGCCGGTGAAGCCGGAATACGTCACGGCCTACGAGATCGGCGCCAAGACCGCCTTCTTCGACCATCGCGTCGTGTTCGATGCGGCGTTGTTCTACAACGACTATCGAGACGAGCAGATCTTCGCGAGCGTGCCGCAGCTGATCAACACGTCCCTGGGTCCGATCGAAGAAACGACCCAGATCCTGGCGAACGCTCACAAGGCGCACACCGAAGGCCTGGAGATCGATGCGACGGCGCGGCCGATCCGCGGCCTGACCATCGAGCTGCAGCCGGCCTTGCTACAGGCGAAGATCGACCACGCCGGCCTTCCCGAGTTCTCGGGATCGACGCCCCTGGATGGCAAGCAGCTGGCCAACGCGCCGCACTTCACCTTCGTGGCGACCGCCGAGTACCGTGTCCCGCTGGCGAACGGCGACGATGTCGGCTTCCGCTGGAACTCGGATTACCGCAGTCACGAGTTCTTCGACTCGACCAACGATCCCTATATCCAACAGAACGGCTACTGGGTGCACAACCTCAACATCGACTACCAGAGCCGCAAGGGTTGGTCGGCGGGGGTCTACATCCGCAACCTGACCAACACCGAGTACGCCCTGACTTCGACGGATCTCACCAGTCCGTTCGGCCTGCTCACGCCGGTGCTGGGCAAGCCGCGGACGTTCGGGGTCGAGCTGAACTACCACTACTAGCATCGTGCGAACGGAGCGGGAGGTGCGAGCATCGTGACTGGCAGGCCGGGGGCCGTCGCGCCCGAACTCGAGACGCGGTTCGAACCTCTCGTGCTCGCCGACCCGGCGCCGCGCCCCATGCCGCCCGGCGCGGTGTTCGCCGCGCTCGCCCTGGGCTGCGCCGCCCTTCTGATGCTGGGCGTCCAGCCCGCGGTGCTGGGGGCGCTGCTGTCGGCCCACCGCCTCACTGTCGGCCAGCTGACCCAGGCGGCCACGGTGGAGATGCTCGCCCTGGGGGTCGTCTCGGGGATCATGGCCGGCTTCCTGCAGCACCGCCGCCTGCGCCTCTGGGGCGCGGCCGGGTGTCTGGGTCTCGTCGCCGCCAACCTCGCCGGCTTCGCCGCCAGCGGCGAGGCGTTCGTGGCCTGCCGTGGCGTGGCTGGCGTGGCCGGGGGGATCCTTGTGTGGATCGTCAGCGGCGTGATCGCGCGACATCCGACGGCCGTGCGCCTGGCCGCCCTGTTCGCAGGCGCGCAGTCGATCAGCCAGGCCGCGCTGGCCGCTGCGCTTCCCTTCATCGCAACGGCCCTTGGCGCCAACGCAGGCGTCGCAGCGCTGGCGGTCTGCATCGCCCTCTGCGTCCCGCTGCTGCTGATCATCCCGGCAGACCTCCCCGACCTCGCCAAGCCCGAGCCGGGCCGTGGAGCGCTCAGCGTTGCGGGGGTGTTCGGCCTCATGGCTGCGTTCCTGATGATGGCCGGCATCGTCGGAGTCTGGGTGTTCGCCGACGAGCTGGCCCGCATGGCCGGCGCAAGCCCGGCCCTGGCGTCCGCCGCCATCGCCGCGTCGCTCGCTATGCAGGTGGGTGGGGCCGTGTTCATGGTCGCCGTGGGACCCAAGGCGCCGCCCGGCCGGACCTACATCGGCGTGGCCGCCGGATATCTTCTCGTCCTGGCGTTGATGGCTTGGGCCCACAGCGGCGCCGCCTTCATGGTCGCCGCCCTGATGCTGGGCTTCCTGTGGAACATCGCCCTGTCGATCTCGACTCCGCTTCTGATCCAGATCGATCCGACCCGGCGCGCGGCGATGCTGGCCGCGGGGGCTCAGCTGCTAGGCGGCAGCGCAGGGCCCATGCTCACCGGCCTGTTCGCCACCGACACGAACGTGCGGCCGGTGCTGGCGCCTGCGGCCGTAATCTTCGTGGGAGTCATGGCCTGCGCGGCGGTCGCAATTCTCCCTCGGCGGGCGCGGACGACCTGAGTCGTGGCGCCTCTGGCGGCGCCGCGGGGGAACGTGTACGGGATTTCCCAGAATTAGAGCCTCAAAGGGAGAAATGCCCCATGCGTGAAGCCGTAATCGTTTCTTATGCCCGGACCGGCCTGGCCAAGTCCGGACGGGGCGGGTTCAACATCACTCCCACTGTTTCCATGGCCTCGCATGCGGTGAAGCACGCCGTTGAGCGCTCGGGCGTCGAGAAGGAGGCGGTGGAAGACTGCTTCATCGGCAACGTCGCCCACGGTTCGGGCAACCTGGGCCGTCAGGCGGCGCTGCTCGCTGGCCTGCCGATCACCACCTCCGGCGTGACCGTGAACCGCTTCTGCTCCTCGGGCCTGCAGACGATCGCCATGGCCGCCAACTACGTCCGCGAAGACCAGGCCAACGTCGTCGTCGCCGGCGGCGTGGAGTCGATCAGCTTCCCCGGCGGTGGCGTCGGTCAGGGCAACAACGATCCGCACCTGACCGAGATGTACCCCGACATCTTCATGCCGATGATCGACACCGCCGACGTGGTGGCCGAGCGCTACAAGGTCAGCCGGGAGTACCAGGACGAGTATTCGCTCGAATCCCAGCGTCGCATGGCCGCTGCTCAGCAGGCGGGCAAGTTCCGCGATGAGATCGTCCCCATGAAGACTAAGATGAAACTGGTCGACAAGGAGACGAAGGAAGAATCCATCGTCGACTACACGGTCGATCGCGACGAGTGCAATCGTCCGGACACGACCTACGAAGGTCTCGCCAAGCTGCAGCCGGTGCGCGGCCCGGGCAAGTACATCACCGCGGGTAACGCCTCGCAGCTTTCCGACGGCGCCGCCGCCGTGGTGATCATGGAAGCCAAGGAAGCCGAGCGCCGGGGCCTGAAGCCGCTTGGGGTGTTCAAGGGCTGGGCCGTCGCCGGCTGCAAGCCCGACGAGATGGGCATCGGTCCTGTCTTCGCCGTGCCGCGCCTGCTCGAGCGTCACGGCCTGAAGGTCGAGGACATCGACCTGTGGGAGCTGAACGAGGCTTTCGCCAGCCAGTGCCTCTACGCCCGCGACACCCTCGGCATCGATCCTGAGAAGTACAACGTCAACGGCGGCTCGATCGCCATCGGTCACCCCTACGGCATGACCGGCGCGCGCCTCGCGGGCCACGTCCTGCAGGAAGGCCAGCGCCGGGGCAACGTGAAGCACGCGGTCGTCACCATGTGCATCGGCGGCGGCATGGGCGGCGCGGGCCTCTTCGAGGTCTTCTGATCCGCCAGGTGATACGGAGGCGGAGGGGCTCGCCCCCTCCGTCTCCGGTCCCTCAAGTCGGCCGGCGTTCCCGCCGGCTCTTTTTTTGTCTTCCGATCTGACTGTTCCGCCGCCGGCGGACCGCAAGGTTGCGCTCGCGTTTCCGCATTGCGGCGCCAAGCGGCTTCCCACTCAGGTGAATCGTGGTTAGGGAACCTTACATTCCCTGGGAGAGCGTGAAGCGTGTCCGATGCCGCCTTGGAGCTGACGCCAGAGACCCCGGTGGGGCAAGACGGCCAGGCGCTGGCGGAGGCTGAAGCCGCCTACGACAAGTTCGTCTGGGACAACCTTCCCCGCAATTTCGCAGGCCACTTCCTGCACGGCATGCTGGGGATGACTGGCTTTCGCCTGGTCAACAGCCTCACCATCATGCCGGCCTATCTGAGCATGTTGTCGGGCGGCTCGGCTCTGGTGGTGGGGCTGGGGCAGTCGCTGCAGCAGCTGGGCGGCATCGTCTCTCCGGTCATCGGAGCGACCGAGATCGAGCACCGCAAGCGAGTGCTGCCGGTCTCGATGTGGATGGGCACCCTGATGCGGGTGCAGATCCTCGGCATGGGCGTCGCCGGCTTCTTCCTGCACGGCCAGCCGCTGCTCATCGTGACGCTCGCCTTCCTGTTCCTCCTCGGAATCTTCCAGGGCGCGCAGGGGGTCGCTTTCCAGCTGCTCCTGGCCAAGGTGATCCCGATCACCCGTCGCGGCGCCTTGCAGGCCCTGCGCAACGTGACGGGCGGGGCGATCGCCGCGGCCCTGGCGTGGTGGGCCGGCGCCTACCTGATCCAGAAGAACATCTTTGGAAACGGATACGGCGTGACCTTCCTGGTCGCTTTCTTCCTGACCAGCGCCGGGCTGTCCGCCCTGGCGCTGCTGATGCGCGAACCGATCCCGCCGACCGTACGGACCAAGGCCCGACTGATGGCGCGGGTGCGGGAGTTCCCCGCCCTGTTCCGTCAGGATCCCGGCTTCCTCTTCTTCATGATCGCCCAGACCCTTGCCACAGCGGGCCGGGTCGCCGCGCCGTTCTACATCCTCTACGCGGGCCACTCGATGAAGCTGAACGGCGAGAACATCGGCCTTCTGTCGCTCATCTCGCTAGGCTCCGACACGCTGACCAACCTCGGCTGGGGGCTTGCCGGCGATCGCTTCGGTTTCCGCTTCACCTTCATCCTCGCCCTGGTCGTCTGGGTGGCGGGCACCTTGCTGCTGATGGCCGCGCCGGGGCTCGCGCACTTCTCTATCGACGGGTTCACGCCCGGGACGCGCCTGCTGATCTTCGTCGCCTTCTTCGCCCTGGGCGCATCGCAGTCGGGCTTCCTGATGAGCTCACAGACCATGGTTCTGGAGTTCGGCTCCCGGGAGGATATCCCCATGCGATTGGCCCTCACGGCTACGGCCCAGGGAACCATGAACGCCGCCGGACCCATCATCGGCGGTCTTGTGGCGCAGACGCTCGGCTTCGAGGCGCTGTTCGGCGCATCGGCGGTGATGCTCGCCACCTCGCTGCTGGTGCTGCTCACCAAGGTCGAGGAGCCCAGGTTCCGCAAGCGCGACGCCTAGAGCACGTCCCGTTCAGGCGGAATCGCCTGAACGGGATCAACGTGCTCTAGATTCAAGAGATTGAGCGCGTTCTCATCGCAAAACCAGTTCCCACTTTTGCGGAACGCGCCCCTAGAGCACGTCTCGTTCAGGCGGCTTCGCCTGAACGGGATCAACGTGCTCTAGATTCAAAAGCTTGAGCGCGTTCTCATCGCAAAACCAGTTCCCACTTTTGCGGAACGCGCTCTGAATCGTGGCTGATCCCGCTTGCAAGGGCGTGCCCCGGATTGCCCTGATTTACAGAATTAAATTTTCAGTAATTTCGCTTCGATATTGCACGAGCGCATAGTGACGCTCGATATTTCCAAGTCGACGAATCGATAGCGCCAGGGACCCCTCCGGTCCACGGCGCCCGCAGGTCAGGGGGTTCACGACATGCTTCACGGCGAGGTGGCGGAGAGCGCGCCTGGCGCGCCGGCGGATCTCGCTTTCATCGACGTCTCGCGAGGCGGGGATGAGATGCTCCGCAACGCCCTGACGTCGGTCAGGAAGCATCTCGGCATGGACGTGGCCTACATCTCGGAGATCGCAGAGGGGAGTTGCGCCTTGCGCGATGTCGACGCGCCGGGTCTGGAAGCTCCGATCGCCGCTAGCGAAATCTATTGCCGGCACATCCTCGAAGGCCATCTGCCCGAGCTGATGGCCGATACGACGGCCTTCGAACTGGCGCAGAGCCTGCCGATCACCACGAGCGTTCCGATCGGCGCGCACCTGGGCGTTCCCATCCTCGGCGAGAATGGTGAGCGGTTGGGCGTGTTCGGCTGTCTGAGCCTGGCCGCCAATCCCGCTTTGAGCGATCGCGAGCTGCAGGTCATGCGCGTCTTCGCCGACGTGGCGGCGACGCACGTCCGCCGGCGCATGGAGGGCGAGCGCCACCTCAAGGCCCGGCGCGCCCGCTTCCAGAGTCTGATCGCGGAAGGGGCGTTTTCTCTCGCCTACCAGCCGATCTGGGACCTGGGGGCGAGGCGCGTCATGGGGTTCGAAGCCCTTTGCCGCTTCGCCGAAGACGCGACGTCTTCTCCCGAGCCGATCTTCAGGGAGGCCGCCGAGCTCGGCTGCGAGACGGAACTCGAGGTCGCCGTCATCCGACGCGCCGTCGAAACCCTGAGTGTGCTGGAAGATGAATTCTATCTGGCGGTGAACGCTTCGCCGGGAACGGTCGTGTCAGGCGCCCTGGCCGCCCTGAAAGGCGCGGTTCCCCTGCACCGGCTGGTCCTGGAGCTCACCGAACACGACGCCGTCCAGGACTATGCCGCGCTCGACGACGCGCTTGCGCCATTGCGGGCGGAGGGCCTTCGCATCGCCATCGACGACGCTGGGGCCGGCTACGCCAGCCTTCGCCACATCGTCAGGCTCAAGCCGGACATCGTGAAGCTGGACATGAGCCTCACGCGGCACGTCGACGCCGACCCGTCGCGGCAGGCCCTCGCTTCGGCGATGTCCATTTTCTGTTCGAAGACCCACATCGTGCTCGTCGCCGAAGGCATCGAGACGTGGGCCGAGCTGGACACGCTCCGCGGACTTGGGGTGCCGACGGGGCAGGGGTTCCACCTGGGACGGCCCACCCCACTCCAGGCCGCCCGCCGACTGGCGCGGCGGGCCGATGCGGCTCTTGTCATCCCTGAGCTTGCCGGGACCGCCGCCGCCCTGGCGCCTCACGCGCTGACGGCGATGGCCTCGCGGTAGGGAGTGAGATCCCAGTTCGGGTAACGGATCTGGGCGCGCTCCAGCGTCAGCGCCGTCCAGTAGGGGTGACCCGGCCGCGGCACGCCAAAACAGGCGAGTTGCTCAGGCGTGGCGTGATCGAAGATCCGATTCCAGGGCTTGGTGTGGTGGAACGCCCAGGCATGGAAGCCGATGGAGTCGTTCCCGGCCCGCTTGAAGCAGGTCATCAGGGCGTAGCGGCGGCCGCCAGGCGCGGTGAGGTTGGAGCCGCGGTGGTAGACGTCGATGGAGTAGGGGAAGACCGAGCCGGCGCGCGCCGCGCTCGAACGCTCGTATGGTCGCAGCGCCTGCTGCAGGCGGGCGTGCGCCTCCGGATCGCGGTCGAGCGAGGCTTCGGGGCCCGCGATCTTCTCACTGTCGGAACGACGAACGTAGCGCATCGGGCCATGGGCGTCGGTGACGTCTGTGAAGTAACAGAGGATCGTCACCGAGTTGAGCGCTGCGTCCTCCGCCGGAGCGACGAGGGTGTGGTTCGAGAAGTCGGTGTGCAGGGGCTGATCGTAATCGGCCTCGCCGGTGAACTTCGCCCAAGCCTGGCATTGGTAGACATGCACGTCGTCCGTCTCCAGCGCCGACTTGGCGAACTGGATCAGCGCCGGGTGCACTCCGATCAGATTGAGTGCTTGCGAGCAGTCCAGCGGCACCGGCGCGACCCCCTTGAACTGGGCGGGGTGGAAACGGCCGATCTCGCCGCTCCCTTTTCGATCGAGCGCCTCTTGATCGCCCTCGGTGCGGCCGAACACCGCGTCAAAATCCCGGACCACGGCGGCGACCTCTTCGGGCGCGAAGAAGTCCTCGATCAGGACGCCCCCATCCCGTCGCCAACTGTCGAGGTGCTCGGGAGTGAAGCGTTGGCTCATAGGGGGCATCCTTTATTCTTGTCTGAGCCTATCCGGGGCATGGCTGTGACAAAAGATCGGCGATCAACGGAACCATCGTTCGCTTGCTCGCAGAGTTGGGCTATAGGGCGCCTCGCCGCACGGCCCGCGCGTCGCGGGGCGGCTCGACTGAGATCGTAACAGAGGTTTCCCATGCGCATCGGTGTTCCCAAGGAGATCAAGACCCTGGAATTCAGGGTCGGAGCCACTCCGGGGGTCGTGCAGCGGCTGGTGCGCGAAGGACATCAGGTTTTCATCGAGACTGGGGCTGCGGCGGGGATCGGCATCGCCGACCAGGCCTATCGCGACGTCGGCGCGGAGATCCTGCCGAATGCTGACGCGGTTTTCGACGCCGCGGACATGATCGTGAAGGTGAAGGAGCCGCAGGCGGTCGAGATCGCTCGCCTCAAGCCACGGCACGTCCTCTTCACCTACCTCCACCTCGCGGCCGATCCCGCCCAGGCCAAAGGCCTGATGACGTCGGGCTGTACGGCCATCGCCTACGAGACCATCTCCGACCGCTGGGGTCGCCTGCCCCTGCTTGCGCCGATGAGCCAGGTCGCAGGTCGGATGGCCGTGGACGTGGGCGCCTACAACCTCCTCAAGCCGGCCGGTGGGCGCGGCATGCTGCTAGGCGGCGCCCCGGGCGTGCTTCCGGCCCGGGTGCTCATCCTGGGCGGCGGCGTCTCGGGCAAGCACGCGGCGGAGATGGCGGTGGGCCATGGCGCCGACGTCACCCTCTACGACATCAACGCCCAGCGCCTCGAGCAACTGGACGATCAGTTCGGAGGCCGTCTGAAGACTTGTTACTCGACCCACGACCTCGTGGCCGAGGCGCTGCCGACCGCCGATCTGGTGATCGGCTGCGTGCTCATCCCGGGCGCAGCGGCGCCCAAGCTGGTCCGGCGCGAGGATCTCAAGAGCATGCGCGCGGGCTCGGTGCTCGTGGACGTGGCGATCGACCAGGGCGGCTGCTTCGAGACCAGCCACCCGACCACTCACGCGGATCCGACCTTCGTCGTCGAAGACGTGATCCACTACTGCGTGGCGAACATGCCGGGGGCCGCTCCGCTGACCTCGACCTATGCGCTCAGCGCCGCCACCGCTCCCTATATCTCCGCCCTCGCCGACAAGGGGCCGGAGGCGGCTCTCGCGGAGGATCCCGGCTTCGCCGAAGGACTGAACATCAAAGATGGCCGCATCACCCACCCCGCGGTGGCCCGGGACCTCGGCTTCAACTGAGTCTATACTTGATCGGAGAATGAGAGCCGTCAGGTCGTCCCTGACGGCTTCCCACATTTTCGAGGCGGAGACTCGTCATCAATTCGGATGAGGGCAGGGCAAAACGCTCGCGGACGCCTTCAAACGTCGGGCGAAAGCCGCTTTCGGCCAACAACCCGCAGGCGGTTGAGCATCTGCTGAACACCGGAGGCGCCGCCTACAGCGCCGGCCGGTTCGACGAAGCGGCGCGCGCGTACGGCGACGCCGCGGCGCTCGCTCCGACAGATGTCCGGCCGCTGTCCTCCCTTGCTGTCATCGAAGCACGGCGCGGCCAGACGGCTTCCGCCCGGGAACGCCTGCGCCGCGTGGTCACGCTTGATCCGAAGCTGCCGCACGCCTGGCGCAACCTCGCGGCCGTCTGTCAGGAGCTTGGGCGCTGGGACGAGGCGGCGACCGCCCTTCGTCGGGCGATCGACCTGGCGCCCGCCGACCCCGAGGCGCGCTTCGGCCTCGCCGCGGCGCTGGTCGCGCTGGGCCGCGAGAGGGCAGCCATCAAGCGCCTTCGCGAACTCGCTAAGGAGCCGGCGCACCGACTCCGGGCGCTATCGCGCATGGCCATCATCGACTCCTCGAGCCTGACGGGCGACGAAGCAGACGAGATGTCAGCGGCCGCATCGAACGAGGCTGTCCCGTCGGAGACGCGAATTGCCCTGTGGTTCGCATTGGGAGGCGTGCGGGAGGCGCAGGGACGGGACACGGAGGCGTTTGACGCCTTCGCCGCTGGCAATGCCCTCAAACGTGAAGCACTAGAAGGCGCGCCGCCAGGACAACGACCGCAGGACATTCTCCGCGACCATGCAAAGGCTGCGGAGCATGTGGCGAAGGTCATGGCCGCCTATGTGGTAAGATCCGAGAAACCCGACGCCGCCGACATTGCGCCGATCTTCATCATCGGCATGCCGCGATCGGGCTCGAGCCTGATCGAGCAGATCCTCGCCAGCCATCGCGACGTCGTCGGCCTCGGCGAGACGGCGGTTCTCCCCCAGTTGCTCGAGCGCGCCTATCCCATCTCGGCAGGGCAGGAGTTCGCGCCGCGACTCGCGGAGATCCGCGCGGCCTACCTCGGCGCGCTGAGGGACCGCGGATGGGACGGACGACGCCGCTTCGTCGACAAGACGCTCGAAAACTTCCTGCACGTTGGTGCGATCCGGCGGATGTTCCCACGAGCCATCATCCTCGAGAGCCGGAGGGATCCGGCGGACATCTGCGTCGGCTGTTGGCGCCAACTGTTCAACCGCGGATCGGAAACCCTCTACGACCTTCGCGAAATCGCCGCGGAATACGCGATCTTCGCGCGGCTCATGAAGCATTGGCAGTCGACGGGAGAAGGGATTGTTCCCGTCTCCCTGGAAGAGCTGACGTCCGATCCGGACCGCCAGATACGAACCCTGGTCACCGAGATCTGCGGGCTGCTCTGGGACCCGGCGACCTTACGTTTCTGGACGGCCGAGCGGGCGGTCCAGACGGCAAGCGCGGTGCAGGTTCGGCGCCCGCCAAGCATCTCCGTGCACGGACGTTGGCGCCGGTACGAAAATCAAATGCAGCCTCTTCTGGAAGTCCTGGCGCCTTTTCGGATGCACGTGCCCTGAATCGCGGGTGTTGGTGCGGTGCAGGAAAATCTGTCCTGCTGAGCACCGGGGGATTGATGGAATTCGGACACACCACGGCGAAGTCATGTTGCCGCTACGTTGACATCCGTCTGTTTCATGTCACCGTCGACATGACTCAAGAGGAAGATTTCGCCGTCTAAAGAGCGAAATCCCGAATTGGGGAGGAAGAAACAAATGGCTCGCAGCCTCGTCTGCGGCGCCTCGCCCATGGCGTTGGCGCTGGCGATGTGTCTCGTCTCGACCACGGTGAAGGCCGAGGATGCGGCCGCGCCCGCTCCGGCGGCGCCGGCCGCGCCGGCGGGCGCAGCAACGGGTGCGACAGTCGCCGAAATCGTTGTCACTGCCGAGAAGCGGGCCGAAAACCTCGAGACGACGCCCGTGGCCGTGACGGCGTTCACGCAACAGGCCCGAGATCTCTTGGGCATCTCCTCGGTGCAGGACCTCACCGACTACACGCCTGGCCTCACCTATTCGACGTACGATAACCGCCCGTACATCCGGGGGATCGGCCGACAGTCCGACAACCTCGCCGTCGAATCCGGCGTCGCGGTCTACCAGGATGGGATCTATTTCGGCGCGAACGCCTCGACCATCCTGCAACTCGACACCTTGTTCATCGACCGCATTGACGTTCTCCGCGGACCCCAAAGCACCCTCTACGGGCGCAACTCCGACGGCGGCGCGATCAACTACGTCTCGCGGCGTCCAACTCACGATTTCCAGGCGGAAGCCAGGGCGGGTTACGCAAATTACGAGAAGGGTTTTATCGAAGGATCGATGTCCGGTCCGATCAACGATCACCTGCGGATTCTGATCGGCGGAAATTATACGGAGCAGAGGGACGGAGGTTACTACCAAAACCTTGATGGGCCGCGCGAAGGCGGCGGTGTCGCCCAAGGGGGCAACGGGCACTCCTACCATGCCGAGATTCAATTCGAGGGGGATCTGGGTCCCAAGTTCGACTGGTGGTCGAAGGTGGCGACGAATGAATATGACGTCAGCTTCCACACGGAGTCTCTGATCGGCCCGCTCGACACGCGCGAATTCTACGATCCGCTGTTCCCGAACCAGAACTACGGGCTTTGCCTGCTGCCGGGATCCGGCGTGAATCCAGGGTGTTCGCCCTCAGCTGGCAATCCGGACAAGCTCCTGAGCGTGACGACACTGCCGAACACGCCGGCCTACAATCCGAGCAACCTTGATCCGCGCACCTTCGACGCGGATTTCCGCTCCCGTTCGCGCGAGCGGAACAACATAATCCTCAACTTCACCGGTACATACCACGCCGATAGTTTCGATGTGGAGTATCTAGGTGGATTCCAGAGTTTCAAGTATTATTTGACAGCGCCGTGGCTGTATTCGCAAGGAATCTCCAGCGGGGTTGAATCCTATGTACTGCAGGGTCCGTCGTCGCCCACATTCCTTTGCGGCTTGATATTCGCGGCTAATCCCGCGGGATGTACCGGAAATCTGACGGTTCACCCGGCTCAGACGCAGTTCACCTTCGTCGAGGACGAGAGTTTCTTCAGCCACGAGATCGATATCAGGTCGACCGGGAACGGACGTTTGCAATGGTTGGCCGGACTTTACTGGTACCACGAGAACTACAGTCAGCCGGTCAACGTCCTCGACCCGAACCAGCCGCAGGTCGCGAGTCCGCTGTTGCTCCCCAGCTTCGCGCCGGCCGCGCCGAATCCGGGCAGGGGGGTGTACGACACGGACACCCGATTGGTTGAAAATTCGGGCGGGGCTTTCTTCCAGCTCGACTGGAAGATGACGGACACGCTGAAGCTCACCGGAGGCGCGCGGTACACGTCTGACCGCAAGGATGGTGAGGAATATTTCCGCGTGGTCCTGTTCAACCTCGAGGATTTCGGCCTCGGTGTGAACACCTTCGGCGCGAACACGCCGGCGTTCGACGCGACCGCCTGTCCTGCGCCCGGCCCGCTTACGGGCGGTCTGTATCCTGGCGCTGGGCCCTGCGTGCAGAATCCGGCCGGTGGAATCCAGCGCCACCTCGACGCCCACTGGCAGGCTTTTACAGGCACCACGAATATTTCGTGGACGCCGACGCCTGAGACCTTGGTCTACGCCCGTTATAGTCGGGGCTATAAGACGGGCGGATTCAATTCAGGACTCGTCACGATTTTTCCCATGACCCAGCCTGAATTCGTGAATGCGTGGGAAGTCGGGTACAAGAACACGTTCGCCCGCACGTTCCAGGTGAACGCCGCGGCCTTCTACTATGACTACAAGAATGACCAGCAACCACTGGGCGTGGAAACCAACGGTGTGGTCACTACGCTGATCACCAACCTGCCGGACGTGCACGTTGAGGGCATAGAGCTTGAGAACATCTGGCAGCCCACGCGCAACCTGACCCTGGGTCTGAACTACGCCTATCTGCACGCGGTGATCGCGAACATGGATGGTCAGTGCATCCAGGACACCGCCGATCCCTTGGCGATCGCGCCCGGCGCCAACACCAAGGGTTGTCCGGTAGGCTCCGGACTGCAGAACCTGACTGGTCAATACGTGCCGCAGGCGCCAAAGAACAAGATCTCGCTGACGGCCGCTTACAATATTCCATTCGAGACAGGTACGTTGACCTTCTCAGGCGCCTTCATCTGGAAGGCGGACCAGTACGGGTCGCCGTTCAACCGTTGGTACAACCTTGCGCCGTCCTACACTCAGGCGAATCTTCGAATGATGTGGAAGGACGCCAAGGACCGATACACCTTGGTCTTATTTGTCGACAACATCGCCAATACGCTCGCTTTGGATACGGCGACAGGCATCCCTGTCACGAATCCTGGTCCGGGCCAGATCATCGACAGGCTCGCCAGCTACACCGCCCCGCGGACCATCGGCGGGGAGATCTGGGTGAAGTTCCGCTAAGCCAGCGAACGCCGCACCCTCATCCGCGCTTGGATCACGAGCGGCCGCGGGCGGGCGACCCTTCGGGCATGGTTGAAACGCGTTCTGCTTTTTGCGACCGCCGCAGTTGATCGTTCGGTCCTGATCGGGCCATGATTGGCCCGCGCCCGACCGGCCAGCGAGAAGCCGGCGAACGGCGTGAGGGAAACGACTGCGAGGTACAGTCATGCCGCTCGACGCCGCCGATCTGGAATTCGATCCTGCCGCCCTGCGGGAAAAGTACCGCGCCGAGCGGGACAAGCGACTGCGGGCCGACGGCAACGATCAGTACGTCGAGGTAAAGGGCGACTTCCGGCACTACATTGACGACCCCTACGTCGAACCAGGCTTCACTCGCGATCCGCTGACCGACACGGTGGACGTGCTCGTGATCGGCGGCGGATTTGGAGGTCTCCTGGCCGCGGCGAGGCTACGCGAGGCGGGCGCCGGCAAGATCCGCATCGTCGAGAAGGGCGGCGACTTTGGCGGCACCTGGTATTGGAACCGCTATCCGGGCGCCCAGTGCGATATCGAGAGCTACATCTACCTGCCGCTGCTCGAAGAGACCGGCTACGTCCCGAAGGAGAAGTACTCGTTCGCGGCCGAAATCCGCGAGCATGCGCGGCGCATCGGCGAGCATTACGGCCTTTACGAGGACGCCTGCTTCCAGACCGAGATCCGCGACCTTCGCTGGCTCGACGACGAGAACCTCTGGCTGATCTCGACCACCCGCGGCGACGCCATGAAGGCGCGCTACGTCGTGATGTCCAACGGGCCGCTGAATCGGCCGAAGCTACCCGGCATCCCGGGCATCGACCGCTTCCGGGGTCATTCCTTCCACACCAGCCGCTGGGACTATGACTATACCGGCGGCAATTCGACGGGCGAGTTGACCGGGCTGACCGACAAGCGTGTCGGCATCATCGGCACTGGAGCCACGGCAATCCAGTCCGTGCCACACCTCGGCCGCTGGGCGAAACAGCTCTACGTCTTCCAGCGCACGCCCTCGTCGGTGGACCTGCGTGGCAACCGCCCGACCGATCCGCAGTGGGCCGCTTCGCTGGAGCCGGGCTGGCAGAAGCGGCGGAGGGAGAACTTCAACATCCTCGTCTCCGGCGGCGTGCAGGACGAGGACCTGGTCAGCGACGGCTGGACCGACATCATCCGCAACCTGATCTCTATCGCCGCCGTGCGGGGCGACAAGCCCATGACCATGGAAGAGATCGCCGAGACGATGGAGATGGCGGACTTCCGCAAGATGAACCAGATCCGCGCCCGCGTGGACGCCACCGTCGGCGATCCGACCGCGGCCGAGGCGCTGAAGCCTTGGTACCGGCAGTTCTGCAAGCGGCCGACCTTCAACGACGACTACCTGCCGACCTTCAACCGTCCGAACGTCACCCTGGTGGACACGGACGGCCAGGGCGTGGAGCGGATCACCGAGACCGGCCTCGTCGTGGCCGGGCGGGAGTACGAGATCGACTGCCTGATCTTCGCCACCGGCTTCGAGGTCGGCACCGCCTATACCCGTCGCGCGGGCTTCGAGATCTATGGCCGCGGCGGCCGGGAGCTGAGTGAGCACTGGGCGAACGGTCTTCGCACGCTGCACGGCTTCTACAGCGCCGGCTTCCCAAACTGCTTCCACATGGGCGTGAACCAATCGACCCTGACGCCCAACTTCCCGCACCTGCTGGACGAGCAGGCCCATCACATCGCGCACGTGATCCGGGAGGCGAACCTACGCCAGGCTTCGCTGGTCGAGCCGACAGCGGAGGCGGAGGCCGCCTGGGTCCAGACGATCGTCGACACCGCCCGGCTGAACCTCGAATTCCGCCAGGCCTGCACGCCCGGCTACTACAACGGCGAAGGCCGGGCCGGTGCGAACGATGGCCTCTTCGCCGGGCTGTATGGGCCGGGGCCGGTCAAGTTCTTCGAGCTGATCCACGCCTGGCGCGACGAGGGCATGCACGGGCTGACGATCGCATAGCCGTCACGGGTTCAGCGGCTGACGACCTCGTCCACCGCTTCGATCCAGTGGCGGACGGGGACCGGCGAGGCCTCAGCCAGGTGCATCATGCAGCCGATGTTCGCGGTGAGGATTTCCTGTGGCTCGCCGCCGGTGAGCGCCTCGACCTTCGCCTTGCGCAGCTCGTTGGCGAATTTCGGCTGAAGCAGCGAATAGGCGCCGGCTGATCCGCAGCAGAGGTGCGCGTCGCGGATCGGCTGGGGCTCGAAGCCGAGCGTCGCGAGGAGCTCCGCCGGAGCATCGGCGAGCTCCGGGCCATTGCGCAGAGTGCAGGGCGGATGGACCGCCACGCGTGCGCTGAGCGGGGCTCGCACGGCCTTGGGCGGATTGGCCTTCAGGATCTCCACGGGATCCTTCACGGCCCCCGCCACCCGACGGGCCCGCGCGGCGTAGTGGGGGTCGTCGGCGAGGATATCGCCGTAGTCGCGGATGAAGGCGGCGCACCCACTCGCGTTGGCGACAATCGCTTCGGACCCTGCGTCCAGCTCCGCGCACCAGGCGTCGATGTTGCGGCGGGCGATCGCGCGGCCTTCCGCCTGCGAGCCGTTGTGGAAGCTCAACGCGCCGCAACAACCGACTGCGGGGGTCTCCACGAGATCGATGCCGACGGAGTCGAACACCCGGCGGTTGGCGGCGTTGATCGCGGGGGCGGCGGCCGCCTGAACGCATCCATGAAGCAGGCTCATGCGTCGGCCGTGGCGCGGCGCCGGCGTTGGACCGGGAGAGCGCGGCGCGGCGAGCTTGCCGCGCAGACTCGAAGGCGCGGCGAACCGGACGCGCCGGGCCAGAGACATGAGGATCGAGAGGCGGCGAGGATGCACGAAAGCGGCGCGGATCGCCCAGCGAACGAGGCGTTCCTTCCAGGGCCGTGGCGCGGCTTGGTCGACCGCCGGTCTCGCGACGTCGTAGAGCGAGTGGTAGTCGACCCCCGACGGGCAGGTCGTCTCGCACGCCCGGCAGCCGAGGCAGCGATCGAGGTGCGTCTGGCTGAGGCGCCCCGCCGGTTCGCCCTCCAGGACCTGCTTCATCAGGTAGATCCGGCCCCGCGGACCGTCGAGCTCGTCGCCGGTCAGCTGATAGGTCGGGCAGGTGGCGTTGCACATGCCGCAGTGGACGCAGGCCCTCAGCACTTGCTCGGCGATGGCGCCGGCGGCGGTGTTGGCGAGCGGGCCCGCGATCTTCGCGCGCATCTCAGAGCCCCTCGTACATGCGGCCAGGGTTGAAGATCCCCGCCGGGTCGAACGCCGCCTTTATCCTGCGGTGCAGGGCGAGGAGGGCGCCAGGCAGAGGCTCGAACACGTCCTCATCTGGGCCGGCGCCGCGGAAGAGGACGGCGTGGCCGCCGGCTTCCCTGGCCAAGCGCCGGATCGTCTCGGCAGTCGCCTCGCTCGCGAGCCACACCTGGCTTCCGGCCCAGTCACGCACCGCATCTCCGGGCAGGTCGTGAAGACGACACGTCCTGGGCAGCGACAGGCGCCACAGCCGCGGCGCGGCCAGCACGGGCAGGTCCAGGCGTCTCGCCCGATCCCAGACCGTTCCGTCTGTCATTTCGCCTCCGATGGCCCTGGCCGTCGCCTCGACCGCCGCTGGAGCCCCCGACAGGCGCAGCCAAAGGCTCGCGCCGTCGTGTAA
>JAFANN010000258.1 GCA_019232665.1 Caulobacteraceae bacterium
GCGGCCATCGTCGGCGCGGATGGTGAAGCCGATCCGGATCGCCTGATTTGGGGACTGCTCCGCCGCCAGCTGGTTATTCAACGCCCGAGCGAGGCCGTCCTGCGCCACCAGGGCTCCGCCCTCGGTCGCGACGGCGGGAACGGAACGCAGCGCAGCGCCGCCGAAGCCGATCACCAGACCCGCCGCCAAGCAGGCCGCCGCCAGGAGCCCTGCGGAGCCGGGAGCGGGCCGCGCCGTGGCCTGGCGCCGCTGGCGCCGGACGGCGGCGAGGTCCACCACCTCTGGCGCCTCATACGACTTCGCGCCGGCCACCACGCTGAGCAGGCGGCCGGGGACCGGCTCGACCAGCGCGCTGGACCAGGCGCCGGCGACGCGTTTGCGGACCGCGCGATGAGCGGCGACCCGCGCGGAGAGCTCGGGAGAGCGGGCGAGCGCCTGCTCGATCTCGTTGGACCGACCGGCGTCGAGTTCGCCGTCGACATAGGCCAGAAGCGTCGCATCATCGATCATGGCCTATCCTCCCAAACCGTCGAGCTGCGTCATCAAGGCCGTCCGTCCACGGACGAGCCGGCTGGTCAGTGTGCCGATCGGCGCGCCGATCACCCGGGCCGCCTCCGCATAGGAGAGCCCCTCCACCAGCACCAGAAACACCGCCGTCCGCTGGTCTTCCGGCAGGGCGGCCATGGCCCGCTCCACCGCCGTCGCGGCAAGCCGACGGTCGAAGTCCGGGGCGTGCGCGTCGGCCACCGCCTCCGCATCGTCCGTCGCGCCAACGACGCGGAGGCGGCGGGAGCGCGCCCGGGCCTCGTCGACCCAGGCGTTGCGAAGGATGGCGAACATCCAGGAATCCAGCCGAGTGCCAGGCGTGAATGTCTGGCGCTTCCCAAGCGCGCGCTCGAGCCCCGTCTGCACAAGATCGTCCGCGTCCGCAGGGTCGCCCGTGAGGTTGCGGGCGAATCGCCTGAGGCGAGGCAACAGATCGATCAGCTCGCGCTGAAAGGCGTCCAAAGGGCGTTTCCGACTTCATACGGATGGAACGCTCGGACACCGGCGTTCCATCCCCAGTTGAGATCGACAATAGAGACGAGATGGTCGAATCGCGCAAACGGCTTGCAGCCTTGCAGTCCGCCGTGATTGCAGCCTTTTCGGTGGCGGTCGCGACGCCCGCTGACGCCCAGTTGCTGGGCCACGGGCTGGGAGGGCCCCTGGCGCTCCCCGCCGCGCAGCTTCCGGATGTCCGTGGGGCGCTCGACCATGCGACCGCTCCGCTCGATCCCCCATCCTTGCTGGCGTCGCGGGGCGAGCGCCTGCGCGCCCTGGTCCGCGCCCACCCGCGGGACCTCGAGCTCGGTCCCACAGGCGACCTCATTGTCCGCGGGGCGATCCTGGCGGTGGCGCCCTCGCCCGACGTTCTGGCGCGCGCGGCGGAGGAGGGGTTCACGGCCCAGGGCTTGCCTGACGCCCTGGACCTCCAGATCGTCCGCGTAAAGGCGCCGGAGGGCATGTCAGCCGCAGCCGCCCTCGCGCGCCTGAGGAAGCTCGACCCCCAGGGCGCCTACGATTTCGATCCGATCTACGGGCCATCTGGGCTGCAGGACGTGGCGCAAGATGGCGCGCGGACGCCTGCGGCGGGGGCTCAGAGGGCGGACGTCAGGATCGGCCTCATCGACACCGGCGCGGACGTGGCGCATCCGGCGCTCGCCCGCGCCCGCATCGACCAGAAGGGCTTCGCCTCGTCCGAGGTCGTTCCCGCGGCGCATGGAACGGCTGTCGCCTCGCTGATCGTGGGCGAGGACGGGCGCTTCGAGGGCGTCGCTCCCGGGGCGACCTTAATGGTCGCCGACGTCTATGGCCGCTCTCCCACGGGCGGATCGGGCGACCTGCTGGTCCGGGCCCTCGCCTGGGCAGCCGCACGCGGCGCGCGAGTGATCAACATGAGCCTCGTGGGGCCGCCGAACCTCGTCCTGGGCGCGGCGGTGCGTGCGGTCCAGGCGCGGGGGATCCTGATCGTCGCGCCGGTTGGCAACGACGGTCCGGCCGCACCGCCGGCCTACCCGGCCTCCTACCCTGGCGTAGTGGCGGTCACAGGGGTTGACCGGCGCGGCCGCGTCCTGATCGAGGCGGGCCACGCCAGCCACCTCGACTTCGCAGCGCCCGGCGCGGAGGTGACGGCGGCAAGCCTGTCCGGCGGTTTCGCGACCGAGCGTGGAACCTCGTTCGCCGCGCCGGTCGTCGCCGCTCGACTCGCCCTGGCCGAAGCGAAAGGCGGCCGCACCCCCGCCGCCGCCATCGCCGCCGTGGCCGCCGCGTCGAGGAAAGGACCCGGCTACGGAAAGGGGCTGGTGACGCCCCAGGTCGAAGCCGCCCGGGGGCGGTGAACGGGCAGTGCCGTTGTCGCGGCCTTCCCCCTCCGTCCGCGGCTTCGCCGCGGCCACCTCCCCCGCTTCGCGGTGGAGGAGAGCGCGCTCTCCTTCCCCTCCCGGGGAAGGTGGACCGGCGCGCAGCGCCGGGACGGATGGGGAAGGCCGCCGTCGCGCATTGGCCGGTTGACGAATTTTTTGAAGCTCGATGGATGAAACGGCTTGGCCGCGTCGTTGGCTGAGGAGGAAGCGCTGTGACGCTTCGTCCTCAGGGAGAACAATGACATGCGTAACACCAAGCTGATCTCCGCCGTGGCCGTGGTCGGGGCGATCGCCCTGGCGTCGACGGCAAGCGCCGGCCCACTGGAATTGGGCGGTGGTCTGGGCGGCATGGGCGGTGGTCTCGGCGGCGGGCTGGGTGGCGGTCTCACGGGCAGCCGCGGCGGTCTGAGCGGGAACTTCAACGGATCGGCGAGCGGAAGCTTCAGTTCCGGCCAGACCCTCGACCGCGCCGCGTCCACCGCGGGCGCGGCGCGGAGCAAGGCCCGCAACACTGCCGCATCCGCCAAGAGCACGGCGGCCTCGGCTGGCTCTCAGGCCCAGGACACCGCCGCCACCACCGCCAGCCAGGCGCGCGCGACCGGCCAGGGTGCGGCCGCGAAGGGTTCGAGCGCGGCGAACACCCTCGCCTCGAGCTCGCCGAACCTCGGCGGATCGGCGTCCGGGTCGGCGAACGCTTCGCGCGGTGGCGGCGTGAACGCCTCGGCAGGCGCCAACGCCTCGGCGTCGCCGCAGTAAGGGCCGGCGGACGCCGGCGATCCTGGAAGGGGGGCGTCAGCCCCCCTTCACCGCCTTCACCAGGGCGGAGAGGTGTTCGGGGGACGTTTGGGGGGTGATGCCGTGGCCGAGGTTGAAGATGTGCGGGGAACAGCGGAAGGCTTCAACCACGGCGCGGGCGCCGTCCTCGAGCGCCTTGCCCCCAACGATCAGGAGCTGAGGATCGAGGTTGCCCTGCAGAGGCATTCCCTCCGGAGCCTCGCGGCGCGCGAAGGCGGCGGGCGTCTGGGTGTCGACGCCGAGCGCCGTCACGCCCGTCTCGCGCGCGTACCGGCCAAGCAGGGCGCCCGCCCCGCGGGGGAAGCCGATCACCGGGACCTGCGCGCCCAGTTCGCGCAGGCGCGCGACGAGGCGCTTCGTGGGGTCGAGGATCGCCCGTTGGAACAGCGGCTCGGGCATCCCCTCCGACCAACTCTCGAAGATCTGCAGGCACTCCGCGCCGGCGTCGACCTGCGCCGCCAGATGGCGGGCGGTGGCCTCGACCAGGTCGGCCAGCAGAGCGTCGAGGTCAGCGGGACGCTGGTAGGCGAAACGGCGGCAGCGGTCCTTGTCGCCTCCCTGCCCCTGGATCATGTAGGTCGCCACCGTCCACGGCCCGCCGGCGAAACCGATCAGGGTGAGGTCCGGATCGAGCGCAGAGCGGAGGCGATTGACGGTCTCGTAGACCGGAGCCAGTCGTTGCGGGATGCTTTCGGGGGGTTCGAGGGACCAGGTCTCCGCCTCCAGCAACGGTTCCAGGCGCGGGCCCTCCCCTTCGACGAACCACACCTTGCGGCCCAAGGCGTCCGGTACGACCAGGATGTCCGAAAAGAGGATCGCCGCGTCGAGATCGAACCGGCGCAGCGGCTGCAGGACGGCCTCGCAGGCCATGGCCGGGGTGTAGCAGAAGTCGAGGAAGCTCTTCGCCCCGGCCCGCAGCTCACGGTATTCGGGCAGGTAGCGCCCGGCCTGGCGCATGATCCACACGGGCGGGGGATCGAGCCTCTCGCCAGCCAGCACCCGCAGCAGTCTCTTTTCGCTCATCATCCCTCCGGCGGCGTTCGGCGCCGGCTGTACGACACGGCGGGAGCAAAGGGGAGGGATGGCGCGAAGGACGGGAAAGCCAGTATCGTCCGCCGCGCGTTTGGCGGACTACGGACGGAGATGATCGAGATGGGGCAAGGCGCGAGCCTGGCGGCGGTGCTGGAAGTGGTCGAAGGCGCCCCGGCCAAGGCGGCGGCGCGGGCGGTGCTGGCCCTGGCTCGTGCGGCGGCGGAGCTTTCGGCGGTGATCGCGCGCCCCGCCGTCGAGGGACGCCTGGGAACGACCACCGGCGGCGCAAACGTCGACGGCGACGCCCAGCGCAAGCTCGACCTGATCGCCGAGGACCTCTGCCGCAGCGCCCTCGAGAGCGCTGGCGTGGGTCCGTACTTATCCGAGGAAAACGACGCGCCGGTCAGTCTCGACCCAAAGGGAACCGTCGCCGTGGCGATCGATCCCCTCGACGGCTCATCCAACATCGACGTCAACGGCGTGATCGGCACGATCTTCTCCGTCCTGCCGGCGCGGGGACCGGATCCGGCCGTGAGCTTTTTCCAGAGTGGCCGCTCTCAGATTGCCGCCGGCTTCTTCATGTACGGCCCACAGACGACCCTGGTCCTGAGCCTCGGGCGCGGGGTCGACGTGTTCGCGCTCGATCGCACCGCCGGCGAGTTCGTACTGGTCGAACAGAGCCTGAAGATCCCCGAGGGAACACCGGAATACGCGATCAACGCCTCCAACCACCGGCAATGGCGCGAGGCGGTGCGCAACTACATCGACGACTGCCTGCGCGGCGCCGACGGCCCCCACGGCAAGACCTACAACATGCGTTGGGCGGGATCGCTGGTGGCCGACGCCTTCCGGATCTTCAGCCGCGGCGGGATCTTCCTGTATCCGGCGGACGGCCGCAAAGGCTACGACCAGGGGCGGCTTCGCCTGCTCTATGAGGCCAGCCCGATCGCCTTTCTGGCCGAACAGGCCGGCGGCGCGGCGACGGACGGCGAGCGGCCGATCCTCGACATCGTCCCCCATCGCCCGCACGAGCGCGCGCCGCTGGTCATGGGCTCGGCGGACAAGGTCGAACGCGTGCGGCGCTATCACCAGGACGTGGAACTCGCCCACGCCCAACCCATGGGCCTGAGCGGCGCGCGAGCATGAGTCCCAATCCGATCGTCGTCGCCCCTTCGATCCTCTCCGCCGACTTCTCGCGGTTGGGAGAGGAGATCCGCGACGTCGTGGAGGCCGGGGCCGACTGGATTCACGTCGACGTGATGGATGGCCACTTTGTGCCCAACATCACCATCGGACCGGACGTCATCAAAGGGATCCGCCACTGGACGGATAGGCCAATGGACGTGCACCTGATGATCTCGCCGGTGGACCCCTTCCTGGAGGCTTTCGCGCAAGCCGGCTGCGACCACATCATCGCCCACGTCGAGGCCGGGCCACACATCCATCGCACCTTGCAGACGATCGGCAAGCTCGGCCGCAAGGTCGGCGTCACCCTCAATCCCGGGACGCCCGTGGATCACATCCAGAGCGTGATCGGCATGGTCGACCTGGTGCTGGTGATGAGCGTCAACCCGGGCTTCGGCGGCCAGGCCTTCATCCCGGAGGCGATCGGACGCGTGAAGGCGATCCGTCAGATGGCCGCCGACCGGCCAATCCGCATCGAGGTCGACGGGGGCGTCGGACCTGCCAACGCGGGGATGCTTGCGGCGGCGGGCGCGGACGCCTTCGTCGCCGGCTCGGCGGTGTTCAAGGGCGGCAAGGACGCCTATCGGGGCAACATCGCCGCCATCCGTGAGGCGGCGCAGGCCGGACGCTGCGGCTGACGAAGCCTGCCTCTGGACCGTCTGCGTCCGAGCCCGTGAATTAGGCGTGTTACCCCTAAGCACCGTCATGGCCGGGCGTCAGTCCGTACAGACTGTCGCCCGGCCATGACGGATCTTAAGGGTTAGCGCGGAGATGCGCGAACAGGAGGGTGGGTCGGCGTCAGCTTTGCGCCGCCGTGGCCGCCTCGCGGGAACGGCGTCGGCGAAGGACCGCGCCGGCGATGCCGCTTCCACAGAGCATCATCAGCCAGGACTTCGCCTCAGGCGCCGGGATTGCGTTAGGCGCCGGAGCCTCGCATGCGGTCGCCCCTCGAAGGGGTCGGCCGTTGCATATCTGCGCCGAGGCGCCCCCCGACATGAAGAAGAACAGGCTTAGCGCCAGCGCAAATAGCGATGATTTCCCAAACATCCCCTCGGCTTTCCCGCCGACAAATCCCTGCAGTCAGAAAGCGCTCTTTCGGAAGCTGAGCAACAACTATAGATTTCAATTCTCGGAGAATTCTCTCCGGGACTTTAGATTCAAATTGATGGACTTCAGCTGCCCGTAGAGCCGTACTTCGCCACCCCCAGGCGCCAGACGCTCAGGGCGAGCGCCAGGAACAGGAATCCGAAGGCGGGGGTCAGGGGCAGCAGCCAGCCCGGCGCGCCGAGCGGATCGGACGCCCCCAACAGGGCGACCACGGGGAAGTAGGCGACGCAGCCGATCGGAATGACGTAGGTCAGCAGATCGCGGAACCAGGCGGCGTAGACGTTCAGGGGATACTGGCCCGCCTGCACGCCGCCGTAGGTGAGGATGTTGGCCACCTCCAGCGCGTCCACCGTCCAGAAGGACAGGGTCGCCTGGAGCACCAGGATTCCGCTGAAAAGGGCGACTCCGCCCGCCAGGGTCCAGGCCAGCAGCAGAACTTGGGCGGGCGTGAAGGACAGGCGGACGGCCGAGGCGCCGACCGCGAAGACGATCCCCGCCTGCAGCAGACGGCCGAACCGCAGGCGCAGCTCGTAGCCCAGGACCTGGAGGGCCGTCGTACGGGGGCGCAGAAGGACCCGATCGAAAGCGCCGGTGCGCACGAACTCGGGACCAAACACTTCGAAGCCCCGGGTGGGCGCATCGGCGAGGGCGAACGCTGCGTTGATCACGCCGTAGAACACAGCCACTTCGCCAAGGCTCCAGCCGCGGATCCGCCCGAACACGCCGAACAGGGCGGCGACGCCCAGGATCTCGATCGCCGAGCCGAAGAACTGGGCGGTGTTCAGGACGAGGAAGCTGCGCGGATACTGCATCTGCGCGCGCACCGAGGCGCCGACATACCGCAGATAGAGCGCCACGCCGTTCATCCGCGTCAGCCTCCCTGCACCTGGACCCGGGACATCACCGACTCCACCGCGCAGCGGCCGAGGATGCCGAGGACCAGCGTCCAGGCGAGCTGCAGGCCGATCGCGCCGACTGCGTTCAGACCTGCCAGCTCGCCGTTCCAGACGCGAAACGGCGTGTCGATCAGGCCGGCGAAAGGCTGGAGCCGCAGGAAGGGGACAAACGCGTGGGGGAAGAAGGCGAGTGGGACCAGGCTGCCGGAGAGGACGATGGAGATCGGCGCGGCGAAGGCGTTCGCCCCGCGATCGGTCAGGCTGGCCGCTACCACGACGTTGAGCAGGACGGTCATGGTCGCCGAAAGCAGGGCCGCAGCGAGGATCGCGGCGCAGAAGAGCGCCACGGCGGCCCCGTCGGCCGGCAGGCGCAGGCCCCAGCGGCCGAGGCCGACCAGCGGCATGATGACGGCGGCGGTGACGAACATCAGCCCGGCCCGCGGAGCGATCCGCGCCGCCGTCCAGGCCAGCGCCCGAGCGTACCACCAGCCCCAGGCGTCCACCGGCCGCAGCCGCTCGTAGGCCACCGCGCCGGTGCGGACCATGTCGGCCACCTCCGGATCGGCGTACCAGGGAAGGAACATCAGGAAGGCCTGGCCAAGCCAGGTGTAGCTGACGGTGTGGGCGAAGCTCATCGGCGCGGCGCGGGCGCCGGCGTAGAAGGCCGAGTAGATCAGGACCTTCATGCCGCCCCACCAACACTGGGTGGCGAACCCCGCCAGGGCCGCGGCGCGGTACTGAAGCACGAGCTGGAAGCGCGCCGACAGGACGGCGAGATAGGGCCGCAGCATGGGAGCTCACGCCTCCCCCGCGCCGTGCAGGTCGTAGAAGCGGGCGATCACCTCCTCGATCTGCGGCTGGACCACTCGGATGTCCTCGAGCGGGTAATCGGCGGCGATGGCCGCGATCAGGGCGGGGGCGGCGATCCGCGCCGGATCGAAGGCGAGTTCGAGCGAGCGGCCCTCGCGCGCCCGCTCCTCGACTCCCGGGATGGCGATGCGCGGGGCCTCGCCCGCGAAATCCGCCACCACCCGCCGCTCGGCCAGCACGCCGGCGCGGAAGGCGTCCAGCGGCTCGTCCGCCAGGATCACGCCCTTGCCGATCACGATCACCCGCCGGGCGAGGGCCTCGATGTCCTGCATGTCGTGGGTGGTGAGGACCACGGTCACGCCTCGCTCGCGGTTCAGGGTCCCCACCAGCTCGCGCACGGCCAGCTTGGCTGGGGCGTCCAGGCCGATGGTCGGCTCGTCGAGGAAGAGCAGGCGGGGCTCGTGCAGCATCGCCGCGGCGATCTCGCACCGCATGCGTTGGCCAAGGGATAGCTGGCGCACCGGCTGATCGAGCAGGGGTCCGAGCCGCATCAGCCCCACCAGCTCGTCGCGCGTGCGGCGATAGCGCGCCGGGTCGACGCGGTAGATGTCGCGCAGCAGATCGAAGCCGTCGATGACCGGCAGGTCCCACCACAGCTGAGTGCGCTGGCCGAACACCACGCCGATGCGCGCCACGTGGCGGATGCGGTCGCGCCACGGGACGAGGCCGTCCACCTCGCAGGCGCCGCCGCTGGGCCGCAGGATCCCGGAGAGAATCTTGATCGTGGTCGACTTGCCCGCGCCGTTCGGGCCGATGAATCCGACGAGCTCGCCGGTCCCGATAGCGAAGGAGACGCCGGCCAAGGCCTCGATCTCGCGCCAGCGCCGCCGCGCCAGGCCGCGGATCGCGCCCCATGCCCCTGGCTCGCGCACGGCCACGCGATAGGTCTTTCGCAGGCCTTCGACGACGACCTGGGCCATTGGCCGGCGCTTCCTCTTTGGGGGGCGCGGAACCTAGTCAGGGCGAAGCTTGCGGTCAACTCGACAAGGGCGGGGCCGGGAACCGGTCGCCGCAGCGGGCGTTGGACGGCTCGCGACGGGGATGAAGCGCGTGTCGCGAGATGACGCGAGCGGAGTCGCGGCCATGCAACTCGTAAGTAATGGTTCGTACAATTGGCAAATAGGTCGCCTTTAAATAATATTCACAGAACATTCACACGCGAACGCGCGCGGCTGGACATAGTGTTGGCAAGCCGCTCCAGGCTAGGCTGAGAGAGGAAGAGTCCATGCGCGCTCGGTTTTTGCTCGCGACCAGCGGAGTCGCAGCGGTAGTTCTTGCAGCAACAACGACAATAGCGGCGCCGACGCCTGCGTCAGGATATTCCTTGAGCGTGTTTGCCGGTCCCCTGAGTGGCAGTTCGGCCCCTGACTCCATCGCGGTCGTAGGCCCGGACGTATTCGTCGGCTACGGCAACGGCGGCGCTCCGGATGGGTCGGGCGGCGCCATGAGCACCATTGCCGAATACAGCAGCACGGGCTCTCTGCTGGCGACGCTGACGGTGACCGGACACAACGACGGCCTGCGCCTTGATCCCTACACGGGCCAACTGTGGGCGGTGCAGAACGAAGACGGCAATCCCAACCTGGTGCTGATCAACCCCAAGACGCTCACGATGAGCGCGCCCTATTCGTTCTCCGCCACGCCGCACGGCGGCGGCTATGATGACGTCGCCTTCAACTCCACCGGGACCTACATCAGCGCGTCCAACCCCTTGAACAATCCCAACACCGCGCCGGCCATCGTGTCCGCGAAGCTCTCGGGCGGGGTCGTGGACGTGACGGGCGCCGTTTTCGCCAACGCCACGGCCACGGTGCTCAATCCGGGGGGCGGGACGACGACTCTCAACCTGCAGGACCCCGACTCGATGATCTTCGCCCCGAACGGGCAGCTGGTCCTGGATAGCCAGTCCGACCATCAGCTGGTGTTCGTCAACGGCGTTGGAACTCAGGGTCAGTCCGTCTCGGTGCTGAACCTGGCCGACGAGGTGGACGACACGGTGTTTGGGACGGGCGCCCTCCAGAGGCTGCTGGTGGCCGACACCAAGGCCGGCGTGATCTACTCAGTGGTCGGTCACTTTGCCGCTGGAACCGGAACCTCCGCCGCCGATGCTCTCGGCGAGGTCGTCGGGGTGAATCTATCCACCGGCGCCTTCACGCCGATCGTCAGTGGGCTGGACGCTCCGCACGGGGAAGCCTTCTTCAACATCGGCGTTCCCGAGCCGGGATCCTGGGCCCTGATGCTTCTGGGCTGCGGCCTCGCCGGCGGCGCCATGCGGCAACGCCGCCTGCCGGCTGGGGCGCGCGCGAGCTAGACAGAGCGCAAGCGCAGGGAAGACGACGAGCCGAAGGCGCAACAAACTCCCCTGTGGAAGCTGCGACCGCTCCAAGATTGCCCTTCGCCTTGGCGCTCGCCGTTCGTGCAGTTCGTGAGGTTCGTGGTTGAAAATCCTCGGCGCCGTGACCGGCCGGTCGGGGTCGAGACTAGCCACGAACCTCACGAACAACACGAATTCCCAGCCGCGACATTGCCCGCGGCTTCAACCTTCGTGCATGCGGATCGTACCGGCAGGCGCGCCGTCGGCTCATTTTCGTTGCGCCTGAGCGTCGTGGCGGGCTCTCAGACGCTTTTGCGGCGGCGCGACTAAGCGCTATGGGTGGGGCATGTCGCAGAAGGAAACACCTGGGGAGAGCTTCAAGCGGGCGCTGGCGAACGCGGCGCGGTCGCTGGCGGAGCAGCCCGACCTGGAGGTGGTGTTCAGCGGCGACGGGCCTAGTCTGCAGGGCCACAAGGCGATCCTGCCCCATCCGCCGCGCGAGCTGTCCGGCCCCGAAACGACGCGCATCCGCGGCCTCGCCGACCAGATGGCTC
>JAFANN010000328.1 GCA_019232665.1 Caulobacteraceae bacterium
GGCCGGCGGGGTGAGCCCGGCGCGCTCGCACACAAGGTTCGTCGTCAGCCTCTCGAACCCAACCTCTGCGAGGAGCACGCCGGCGGTCGCGAGGATGGACTCGAAGGTGTCCTTGCCCCGGCGGCGGGAGGGGAGCGATTTGGCGTCCAACGATGGCGCGGACGCCGGCTCGATGTCGTTCGCCATCGAAGTCCTCCCGCGCCTGCGCGGCGCCTCAGGCCGCGCGGCGCCGCCACGCGAGTTTGGCGACCGGCTCCAGCGGTCCGGACGCCTTCACCACGGCGAAGGCGTCGTCAGCGCGATCGATCGTGTTGTCGATGTCCGCTTCGGTCATCGCGGCGCACATGAACATGTTGTGCCAGGGGTGGAAGTAGACGCCGCGCTTGAGCATGGCGTTGTTCCACAGATAGCCCTTCGAATACCCGGCGTCGTCGTCGAACATGATCAGCGGTGTCTGGGCCGGGCCCGTCTGGCGCAGGGAAAAGCCGTGGCGCTGCGCCGCTTCGTCCAGCCCGCGCCGCAGACGCTCGCCAAGCGCGACGGTGCGCTCGAGGTAATCGGTGTCGCGCACGAGGCCCATGGTCGCCACCGCGGCGGCCATCGGGGCGGCCGCGAACCAGTAGGAGCCGGTGACGAAGATGGTCCCGGCGGCCTGCCGGCAGACATTGGAGCCGAGCATGGCCGAGATCGCATGGCCGTTGGCGATCGACTTGCCCCAGGTCGACAGGTCCGGTTTCACCCCCACCAGCGACCAGCTGCAATCGCGCGCCAGGCGAAGGCCCGCGCGCACGTCATCGACGATGAGCAGGGCGCCGTGCTCGTCGCACAGCTCTCGAGCTCGGCGGGCGTATTCGGGGGAGGGCAGTTCCTGGTCGACGAAGGTGTCGTGCTTGATCGGCGAGGCGAAAATCCCCGCCAGGTCAGCGCCGGCCTCACGCACCGCCGCTTCCAGGCTTTCCACATCATTGTATTCGCAGAAGATCTGGTGGGCGTGATCGCCCGGCGTCGTGCCGTGCGGGTTCGGCGTGCACCAGGGCGCGGAGCCATGGTAGGCGCCCTTGGCGCGGATGATTGTGTTGCGCCTGGTGTGATTGCGCGCCGTCATCAGCGCCATGGTCGTGGCGTCGGTGCCGTTCTTGCAGAACATCGCCCAGTCGGCGTGGGACACCTGCGCGGTCATGGCTTCCGCCAGTTCGACGATGGCCGGGCCAGGGCCGGTCATCGCATCGCCGCGCTGCAGTTGGTCGACATAGGCCTTGTTGATCGCCTCGTGGCCATAGCCGAACAGGTTTGGCCCGTAGCCGCACATGAAGTCGATATAGCGGTTGCCGTCGACGTCCCAGAGATAGGCGCCCTCGGCCTTGGCGAAGAACTGCGGATAGTCGTCGGGAAGGATCGCCACTGACTGGTGGCCATACATGCCGTTAGGAATGACGGCCTGGGCCCGTTCGCGCAGGGCCCGGTCCATGCTGTTCGTCCAAGCCATGTTGCACCCTTAGGATAGTTTCGACTACCTTACGGGCGCGCTCCCGACAGTCAAGGGCCGACGGGCGGGATGTGAGCGAAAGGGGGCCGAGTGGAGTCTGCACTGCTGGCGGTGGGCCTGACCACCCTGGATATCGTGGCGCGTCCCATCGAGGACCTGACCCGGACTGAACGGGCGATCCTGATCGAAGGCATCGTCTGCGCGCCGGCGGGCACAGCGGGAGGAGCGGCGATGGTCGCCGCGCGCCTGGGGACGCCGACGCGGATCCTGGGCGCGGTCGGCGACGACCTGAACGGGCGCTTCGTGCGCGAAGGCCTCGAGGCCTTCGGTGTCGACACGGGCCTGCTGGCGACGCGTCCCGGACAGACGACCTCCACGACTTTGCTCACGGTGGAGGCCAGCGGCCGGCGCTCGAGCTTCCACGCTCCGGGCGCTGCCTCCACCGCGGCGGTCGATGAAGCCGCCCTTGGCGCCGCGCGCCGTGCGCGCTTCGTCCACTACGGGGGAATCGGCGCACCAGCCCTGGACGGCGGCGCGGGCGCCGAGCTGCTGAAGACCGCCAAGGATTTCGGCGCCATCGTCACCTGCGACCTGATCTCGCCACGACGATCCGCGCCGGATGAGCTCAAACGCCTGCTGCCGTACGTGGACTATTTCATGCCGAGCGCCGCCGAGGCCACATTCCTCACGGGAGCCGAAGACCTGGAAGCTGCCGTCGAGCAGTTCCTCGCCTGGGGCGCCGGCGGCTGCATCATCAAGGACGGCGGGCGCGGATCGCTCGTCGCCCTCGCGGGGACCCGCCGAAGGCTGCCGGCCTATGCGATCGAACCGGCGGACACCACCAGCTGTGGCGATTCCTATTGCGCCGGCTTCATCTCCGCTCTTGGTCGCGGCTGGACGCCGCTGGAGGCCTGTCGGTTCGCGACTGCGACGGCGGCCCTCGTGGCCCTGGGCCTGGGGACGCTTGGCAAGCTCCAAGGGTTCGAGGAGACGGCGGAGGCGATGCGCACGATGACGATCGGAGAAGCCTGATGGACGCCACCGAGACCGAACTTCGGGACCAGCTTGTCCACATCATGAAGGCGATGGACGCGCGGGGCCTCAACCGCGGCACCTCCGGCAACGCCTCCGTGCGTCACGGCAATGACATGCTGATCACCCCGACCGGCGTTCCGCCGGCCCAGCTGCATGCCGACCAGATCGTGCGCGTGCGGGCCGATGGGACGTGGGCTGCAGAGGGCGCCCGCCCTTCGAGCGAGTGGCAGATGCACAGCCAGATCCTGCTGCGCCGGACCGACATCAATGCGGTGGTCCATTGCCATTCGCGTCACGCGACCATCCTCGCCTGCGCCGGCCGCGAGATCCCCTCCATGCACTACATGGTCGGGGTGAGCGGCGGCTCGAGCGTGCCGGTGGCGCCCTACGCCACCTTCGGTTCGGTGGAACTGGCCGATGCGACGGTCGAGGCGCTCGGCGGCCGCTTCGCCTCTCTCTTGGCCAATCACGGCCAGATCGCCATCGCCCGCACGCTCTCGCGCGCCCTCGCCATCGCCGAGGAGATCGAGGAGCAGGCGGCGATCTACTGGGGAACCCTGGCCATCGGCGGACCCAACCTGCTGGACGAAGCCGAGATGACCCGTGTGCTGACGAAATTCCGCACCTACGGGCAGCAGGGCAGAGGCAAGGAGTAGGGCGCGGCCTCTTTTGATGCTCCGTCATTCCCGGCCGTAGCGAGCGCAGCGCAGCGAGGACCCGGGACCCACGTGACTGGCGCGGGCGCCTTGGTTCGCGCACCTGAGCACCCCTGATGTGGCCCCTAGGCCCCGGGTCGTCGCTTCGCCCGGCAAGGCCGAGCTCGCTACGACGCGGGATGAGAGGGCTAAGGGGGAGGGCGGCGCACCCCGATCATCCGCACACGGCTGAGGTGGATCGCCGCGGTTCCAAAAACCGGGGCTTGTTTCCATAGTCGAAACTAGCCATAGCGAAAACTAACATACGGAAGCTGCGTGAGGCGGCCCGACCGCCAGTGGCGGTGAACAGCGGGGGTTCGAAGATTGGGTAGTCAACGGTTTGGTGAGTCGCTGCGCGCCTGGTTGAGGGCTGGAGCGTCGGGGGCGTTGCTGGCTGCGGGCGGCATGGGCGTGGGCGCGGCCCATGGACAGTCGGCGCCGCCAACGACGCCGGTCGCCCAGGTCGAGGAGATCACGGTCACCGCGGAGCGGCGCACCGAGAACATCCAGAACGTTCCGGTCTCTGTGCAGGCGCTCTCGTCTCACGAACTGGCGGCCGCCGGCATCAAGCAGACGGAGGACCTCGGCGAACTCACGCCGAACGTCACCATCGCCAATCCCGAAGGCACCGGGAACCAGCCGCTGATCACGATCCGCGGCATTGGCCTGAACGACTTCGATTCCAACAACGCCGGGCCCAACGGCATCTATACGGACGACGTCTACATCAGCGCGCCATCGGCCCAGGCCTTCGCGATGTTCGACCTTGCCCAGGTGCAGGTCCTCAAGGGGCCGCAGGGCACCCTCTACGGGCGCAACACGAGCGGCGGCGCCCTGGTGTTTACCTCCAACAAGCCGACAGACCAGTTCACCAGCGACTTCCACCTCGAGTACGGCAATTTCAATACGCTCTACCTGGTGGGAGCGGTCGGCGGCCCGATCACCAGCAACCTCGATGGACGTATAGCCGTCGTCTACAATCATTCCGACGGCTACATGTGGAACGATCTGAACAATACGCCGGCGTCGGGGACCAACAACGA
>JAFANN010000012.1 GCA_019232665.1 Caulobacteraceae bacterium
GCTGGTCGGACCGGTTCCGGGCGGACGAGCCGTGTTCTACCAGAAGCACATGACCCACCACGTCATGCCGGAGATGGACCTCGCCTGGATGGGCGTCTGCCGCAACGTGTTCCTGATCCGCGCGCCGGAAGAGGTGGTCGCCTCCTATCGCGAGCGACGCTCCGAAGTGACGCTGGAGGACATCGGCGTCGTCCAGCAGGCTGAGCTGTTCGACCGCGAGGCCGACCGGCTGGGCGAGGCGCCGCCAGTGATCGATGCCGCCGACGTCCTGGCCGACCCGCGCGCCCCGCTCACTGCCCTGTGTGCGGCGGTCGGCATCCCCTTCGACCCCGCCATGCTCGCCTGGCCGCCTGGCCCCCGCGACACCGACGGCGTCTGGGCGCCCGCCTGGTACGAGTCCGTCTGGGCCTCCAGCGGCTTCGCCCGGCCGAGGCCGCCGGTCGCCCCGTCCTCCCTCGACTCCGCCCTCCGCGCCGTGGCCGAGGCCGCCCGCCCGATCTACGAGCGCCTGGCGAGGTTCAGGTTGGGGGTGGGAGGAGAGTGAGGTTGGCCTTCACAGGGCGTGGGTCGTTTCCCGCAGGCTGGGCGACGTGATCATCTGCGCCGCAGTTGTAGCGGCGCCACACCGGCGAGGGCGCCGGCGCTACGTGTGTCTGGGGGAACGCCTGGGCCATTGCTGCCGATAGACTTCAGTTGGTCGCAGCGACCACGTCCGTCCGGCCGAAGTCGTCGCCTTTGAACAGCAGCGGCTCACCCGTCGCTTTAGACAGGGAGTACGAAAACAGATCGCCGAAATTCAATCCCGCTGGGTGACGGCCCTTGCCGAAGTCGAGGAAGGCCTGCCGCGCGAATTGGCCTTGCTCGATTGTGACGGGCTCAACAACAACGCCGGCGCGCCGCAGAAAGGCGTCTGCCTGACGAGCGGCGTCGGGTCCGAGCTGGCGTTCGATGACCATTGAGAGCTCGACGAGATTGGCGACGCTGATGCGGCAGACCGGGGCGTCATGGATCAATCTGGTGAATTCCGGTCCCTCCGGCTCGCCGTACAGGATGGCGACAAGCGCCGAGGTGTCGACGATCATTTTGGTAAGCCGCGCTCGTCGTAGAGGTCGTCGCCGTGGGCCGAGTAGGGTCCTTTCACATGGACGGCTGCACGTTGGGCGATCGCCAACAACTCTTCGACGCTCGCTTTCCCTTCCGCCTGCTTCAGCCGCGCGTATCGATCACGAAGGGCCTCCCTCACCACGGCGGTCATGGAATCCCCGGTCGCCTCGGCGATGGCCTGGGCGAGGCGGTGGGCTTCGGGGTCCTTGATGTTGAGGCTCATGACGCATTCTACCATTGCGCACGAAATTCTACCATGGTTGCTCAAGAGCCCTCTACCTGGGTCCCGGCGGAGGCTTCACATCAGGGGCGTTTTCCCAGCCGCCGCCGAGTTCCTGGAAGAGGCCGATCTGGTCGGCGGCGAGGGTGGTGTTGGACTGGGCGACGGCCGCGTTCGCTTGCACGACGGTGGACTGGATCGTGAGCAGGTCCAGGAAGCTGTAGGAGCCCGCCTCGAACTGCACGTGCGAGAGGCCGTACGCCTCGTTGGCCGCCTTTTGCTCGGCCAAGAGGTCGCGGTTGTGATCGAGCTCGGAAGCGTAGTTGGAAAGCGCCTGCTCGGTTTCGCTCAGTGCGTTGAGCACCGTGCTGTCGAAGGTCGCCAGAGAGGCCTGCGCCTGGGCGCCCGCTTCGTGGATGTGGTCGCGGGCGATCAGGATGTTGGGAAAGGTCCAGTTGAGCAGGGGGCCGATGCTGTAGGTGGCGTTGCTGAGCTTGCCGAGCCCTGCCGGGGTCGCGGCGGAGGCGTTGTAGCCGCCGCCGATGCTGATCGTCGGATAGAGATCGGCTGTCGCCACGCCGATCCGGGCGGTGGCGGCGGCGAGGTTGCGCTCGGCCTCGCGCAGGTCGGGGCGCCGACGGAGCAGGGCCTTACCATCGCCCACAGGGATCGGCTGGGAGAGGGTCGGCGTCTTCACGCAGGCCGCGACATCGGCCGGGATCTCGTGGGGCGTCTTACCGATGAGCGCCGCCAGAATGAACAGGTTGGCGCGGCGCTGACCTTCCAGCGGCGGGATGGCGGCGCGGGTCTGCTCTAACACCACCCGCTCGCGTGAAAGGTCGAAGTCGGACAGGTAGCCCGCGTTCGTCTGAAGCAGGGTCAGGTCGTAGACCTGCTGCACCAGGGCGACGTTCTGCTTCGCAACGTCGATCTGCTCGCCGTAGCCGCAGACATTGGCGTAGGCCGCGGCGGTCTGGGCCGCGACCGTCACGCGCACGACATCCTCCGCCGCCTGAACCGCCTCCGCATTGGCGCGCGCGGCCTCGATCGTGCGGCGGATGCGCCCGAAGATGTCCACCTGGTAGGACGCGGTGAACCCGGCCGAGAAGAACTTCGACGGCGCGGACTTCATGATCGTCGCGATGTTCGAGCGGCCGTAGGCCGGTCCTTCGGCGGTGATGTCGGTGCTGGGGAAGCGGCTGTCGCGCGCCTCCTGCAGCAGGAACTGGGCGTAGAGCAGATTCGCCGCGGCGGTCTTGAGATCCTCGTTCTCCTGCAGCGCCTGCATGACGAGGCGATCGAGGACACGGTCGTTGTAGAGACGCCACCAGTATGGCGGCAGCGGTTGCTCGCTCACATAGGTCGCGCCCTGGGCGCCGACGAAAGGCTCGGCGGACTTCGGCGGCGCAGACGGCGACTTGAAGTTGGGGCCGACCGCGCAGCCGGCGAGGGCGGCGAGCGCCGCGGCTAGGGCGCAGGCGGCGGTGCGCTTCACGACGGCAGGCTCTCGGGCTCGCCCCCTTCGGGAGGCGTCGGCTTCGGACGTCTCGGCTTGGGCAGCTTGTCGGCGATGTCGCGGAAGACGACGTAGAACACCGGGGTGAAGAGCAGGCCGAAGGCCGTCACCCCAATCATCCCGAAGAATACCGCCACGCCGAGAGCCCGGCGCAGCTCCGCGCCCGCCCCGCTGGCGAAGGCGAGCGGAGCCACGCCGAATATGAAGGCGAACGAGGTCATCAGGATCGGGCGCAGGCGCGTGCGCCCAGCCTCCGAGGCCGCCTCGTGCCGCTCCAGGCCGTGCTCCAGCTCGCCCTGGCGCGCGAACTCGACGATCAGGATGGCGTTCTTGGCGGCCAGGCCGATCAGCACGATGAGGCCCACCTGGGTGAGGATGTCGTTGGGCATTCCCCGGATGTTGATCCCGACCATCGCCGCGAGGATGCACATCGGCACGATCAGGATGACGGAGAAGGGCAGGGTGACGCTCTCGTAGAGCGCGGCCAGCACGAGGTAGACGAAGACCACGGCGAGGGCGAACACGAGCATTCCCGTGTTGCCGGCCAGCTTCTCCTGGTACGACAACTCCGTCCATTCATAGCCGAAACCGGCCGGCAGCACCTGCTGCGCCAGCTTCTCCATGGCGGCCATGGCCTCGCCGCTGGAGCGGCCGGCCCTGGCGTCGCCCAGCACCTCGGCGGACGGATAGAGGTTGTAGCGCAGCACGCGCCAGGGGCCGGTGGTGTGATGGATGTTCACCACCGATCCGAGCGCGACCATCTGGCCGGAAGTCGAACGGGTCTGCAGGGTCTGGATCTGCGCCTCGTTCTCGCGGAATCGCTCGTCGGCCTGGGCGTAGACCTGGAAGGTGCGGTTGAACAGGTTGAAATCGTTGACGAATGTAGAGCCAAGATAGACCTGCAGGGTGTCGAAGACGCTCGTGTCGGTGACGCCGAGCATCTCGGCCTTGATCCGGTCGATGTCGGCGAAAATGCGCGGCGTCTTGGTGTTGAAGGTCGTGAACGCGTGGTCGACTGCCGGATCCTTGTTGGCCGCCGCGGCCAGGGCGTCGGCGGCCGCCTCGAGCTGTTGCAGGCTCGCTCCGGACTGATCCTCGACGATCATCTTGAAGCCGCCGGTGTTGCCCATGCCGCGCACCGGCGGTTGTTCGATCACGCGCACGTCGGCGTCGGTGAACGTCGCCGCGCGCCTCCGCAGGGCCGCCAGAAGGTGTTGATAGGTGACGTGGTGCTTCTGACGCCACTCGAACGTCTGGAAGATCAGGTAGATCTGAATGCCGTTGGTGGCGGTGACGCTCGTCGTCGGATCGACGCCTGCGTAGACCGAGCCGGCCACGACGCCCGGCTCCTGCTGGAACGACCGGATCATCTCCTGCGCCACCTGGTCCGTGCGCGTCAGGGAGGCGCCCGGCGGCAACGTGCCAGAGATGATGACGCTTCCCTGGTCCTGGTTGGGAATGAAGCCACGCGGCGTCGCCGCGAGCCGCCATCCGGTCAGGGCGAGCAAGCCGGCGTAGAGGACAAGCATCAGGACCAGCAGGCGCACGAGGCGGTGGATGAGCCGGGAATAGCCGTGGCTCACGCGGTCGAAGGTCCCGTTGAACAGGATGCCGAAGCGCTTGAGCGGGCGCCGCGTCCACCTGGGGAGCTCGTCACCCTCATGATACAGCTCGTGCGGCACCATGATCAGGGCCGCCAGCGCCGGGGACAGGGTCAGAGAGACGATCAGCGAGAACACCGTCGCCGTGGCGATTGTGAGGGCGAACTGGCGATAGAACTGGCCTGAGATGCCCGTGATGAAGGCGGCCGGAACGAAAACCGAGCAGAGCACCAGGGCGATGGCGATCAGCGCGCCGCTGACCTCGTCCATCGTCATGTGCGCAGCCTCGAGGGGCGCTTTGCCCTCACGCAGGTGACGCTCGATGTTTTCGACCACGACGATCGCGTCGTCGACGACGATGCCGATCGCCAGCACCAGGCCGAACAGGGAGAGGGTGTTCAGAGAGAAGCCAAAGGCGCCCAACACCGCGAATGTGCCGACCAGAGAGACGGGAATGGCGACGATCGGGATGACCGCTGCGCGCCAGCTCTGCAGGAAGATCATCACCACCAGGACGACGAGCCCGAGCGCGATGAAAAGGGTCTTGTAGACTTCCGCGATCGAGGCGTTCACGTAGTCGGTGGGGTTGTAGATGATCTTGTAGCCGAGGCCCGGCGGGAAGTTCTTGCCCAGCCGGGCCATGGTGTCCTTGATCGCCTGGGCGGTCTGGACGGCGTTGCTCCCCGGCAGTTGCTGGATGCCGATGGCGGTGGCCGGCTGCTCGTTGAGGAACGCGTCGGTCGTGTAGTCGGAGGCCCCGAGCTCGACGCGCGCGACGTCCACCACCCGGGTGACCCGCCCTGTCGGGTCGCTCTTGATGACGATGTTGCCGAACTCCTCGGGCGTGCTCAGCCGGCCGAGCGCTTCGACATTGAGCTGATAGGCGCTTACCCCACGGCGCTGAGGCGGCTGGCCCACCGCGCCGGCGGCGATCTGGATGTTGTGAGCCCGAAGCGCATTGACAATGTCGTCGCCGGTCAGCCCGCGAGCGGCCGCGCGGTCCGGGTCGATCCAGATGCGCATGGCGAAGTCCCGCGCGGCCCGCTCGCCGACGTCGCCGACGCCGTGGATCCGCAGGATCTCGTCCTTGATGTGCAGGTTGATGTAGTTGGCTATGTACTGCTGGTCGCGCGATCCGTCCGGCGAATACATGTGCACCGCAAGGAGGATGTCGGGGGTCGCCTTGCGCACGGTGACGCCTGTCGTCTGCACCGCGGGCGGCAGCAGGGGCGTGGCGTTCTGGACCCGGTTGGTCACCAGCACCTGGTCGATGTTCGGGTCGGTCCCCAGGGCGAAGGTGCAGGTGATCTGCATCTTGCCGTCGCCGGTCGACTGCGAGGACATGTAGAGCATGTTCTCGACGCCGCTGACCTGCTCCTCGATCGGATCGGAGACGGTGTCGGCGACGGTCTCGGCGGAGGCACCCGGGTAGGTGGCGTTGATCGTCACCGTCGGCGGGGCGATGGTCGGGTACTGGCCGACCGGGAGGGTCGGGTAGGCGATCGCGCCTATAAGAGTGATGATGATGGCCACGACCGCGGCGAACACCGGCCGGTCGATGAAGAAGTGCGAGAGCCTCATCTGACCGTCGAGACGTCCGCCGCGGGAGAGGCGGCGGTCGGCACCGGATTGATGTAGCCGGGGGCGGCCGGGTTCGGGGCGACCTCCGGGCCGGGCGTTATGTTTGTGCGGCGAGGCGTGATCTGCAGTCCGGGCCGCGTCCGGACGAGGGTGTCCACTACGATGAGATCGTCCGGCCCGACGCCGCTGCGGACGACGCGCAGACCACGATAAAGCGGGCCGACCGTCACCGCTTTCTGCCGAAGGACATTGTTCGCCCCGAGCACCAGGACGACGCGTTGGTTGAGATCGCTGCTGATCGCGGCGTCCGGAACCAGCAGGGCCGGATAGGCTCCCGAGCCCAGCAGACGCACATGGCCGAACATGCCGGGGGTGAGGAAGGCGTTGGGATTCTCGATCACCGCGCGCTGGCGGATCACGCCTGAAGCCGGATCGATCTGGTTGTCGACGAAGTCCATGCGTCCGCGCCAGCGGTAGCCGGGCTCGTCCTGGAGCTGGATTTCCACAGGCGTCGGCGCCACGCGGGAGGAGCGTCGCACGCCGGTGAGAGCCTGGCGCTGGTACTTGAGGTACAGCGCCTCCGATCCGGTGAACTGGAACCAGATCGGATCGATGCTGGTGATGTTCGTCAGGATCGTGGTGTCCTGGGTCACGAGGTTGCCCGGCGCGACGCGGCGATCGGAAACGCGTCCGGCGAGCGGCGCTGTGACGTGGGTGAACTCCACATTCAGCGCCTGGGCGGCGACATTGGCCTTGGCCGTGACGAGGTCCGCGGAGGCCTGGCGCTCCGTGGCCTCCAGGATTTCGAAGGCCTGCTGGCTGATGGCGTGCGCAGCCACCAGTGTGCG
>JAFANN010000014.1 GCA_019232665.1 Caulobacteraceae bacterium
CGCCATCGCCCCGATGACCTTGTCGAGCGCGTTGTGTCGCCCGACGTCCTCGCGAGCAAGGACGAGCCCCTCGTCCGGCGTCCAGAAACCGGCGGCGTGCACCGCGCGGGTGGCTCGCCCCAGCGTCTGCGCGGGTTCGAGCGCGGCCATGGTGACCTGCACCTGGGCGATCGTCAGCGGGGCGATCTTGGCGGGAGCGCGCGGCGGCGCCGCGCGCAGTTGCTCGAGGCTCTCGATGCCGCACAGGCCGCAGCCGGTCGGGCCGGCCATGGTCCGGCGACGCACGGCCAGGGCGGCCGCCCTGCCCGACTCGAGCCACAGCCGCGCCTCGATGCCGAGGTCGCCATGGACGATCTCAATCCCTTGAACCTCGCCGGCATGCGCGATCACCCCCTCGGTCAGCGAGAGCCCGATGGCGAGGTCCTCCAGGTCCCTGGGCGTCGCCATCATCACGGCGTAGGTGGAGGCGTCATGGACGATCGCCACCGGCGCCTCCTCGGGAACCTCGCGCGTGTCTGCGGCGGCATGCCCGTGGCGCACGCGCAGCATCTCCGCGGCGAACGACGCCGGATGGTCTTCGGCCGTCATCTGATCACCTCCGACCTGAGTTCGCTAGCCGCGGACGGTTGGCGGCGCGAGCTGATTGGGCCGTGATCGTCGCCGGCGTTGTCCTCGCGGGAGGCCGGTCGCGCCGGTTTGGTCGCGACAAGGCGCGCGAACCGCTCGCCGGCCGGCCTCTGATCGCCTGGAGTCTCGAGACCCTGGTCTCCGCCTGCGCCCGACTGGCGGTGAACGGTCCCCCGGAGCTGGCGGCGATGTTCGACCTGCCTGCGATCGCCGACCTGGACAAGGCGCAGCCCGGCCCGCTGGCGGGCCTCGCCAGCGCCCTCGCCTGGGCGGCCAGCGAGGGGTGCAGTCACTGCCTGACCGTCCCCTGTGACACGCCATTTCTGCCTGCCGAGCTTGGCCAGCGATTGATAGCCGCCGCCGGAGAGGCCCCGGTCGTCGCCGCTCGGGCGCTTCGCCGCCATCCCCTCTGCGGGCTCTGGCGCGTCGAGCTTGCCGCTCGCCTTGCAGAACTGGCCGTGTCGCCCGACCAGGCGCCCCTGCAGCACCTGGTGGACGAGCTTGGCGGCGGCTGGGTGACGTTCCCTGACGAAGGGGCTTTCGCCAACCTCAACACCCCCGGTGACTTCGCCGCTGCGGCTGCCCGACTTGAGTCTCATGGGTCGAGGTAGTCCACAACCTCGCCGACAGCGGCCCGCCGTCTCTGCTATATCTTGGGGATGGTCCAACCGTCCGGTCCTGCGCCTTCGCCAGACGCTAGCACGCAAAGCGCGAACGCGCGTCGCGCCGGATGGGTGAGCGTGGTGTCTGAATTGCCGTTCTCTGCGTCGGCGGCGCGATGAGCCCGGACGGTCAGGGAGGGGGGCCGAGCGGAGCGACGGCCTGGAGGCTGCGGGCGTTGCCGCAGGTGCAGAAGCTGCTCGAAACGCCCGAGGTCCAGGCCCTCTTGAAGGCGCACCCGCACGCGGCCGTCGTTGAGGCGCTCCGGGCGGCGCTCGGTGCGGCGCGAGCGGACCTTCGGAGCGGCGCCGAACCGCCGGACGCGCAGACCCTTGCCCGACGCGCTGGCGATGCGCTCGCCGAAGGCGCGCGCCCCTATCTGGGCCGCGTGATCAACGCCACGGGCGTGATCCTGCACACCAATCTCGGCCGCGCGCCCCTTCCCGCGGCGGCGCTGGAGGCCATGGCTCGCGCAGGGCTTGGCTATTCGAACCTCGAGTTCGATCTCGACGCGGGAGCGCGCGGGGCGCGAGCGGCCGGCGTCGAACCCCTCCTGCGCGAGCTCACCGGCGCAGAAGCGGCGCTCGCGGTGAACAACGCCGCCGCGGCGGTGCTCCTGGCCCTGTCGGGCCTCGCCGCCGGCGGTGAGGTGATCGTCTCGCGCGGGGAGATGGTGGAGATCGGCGGGGGCTTCCGGATTCCGGAGGTCGTCGCCCAAGGCGGCGCGCGACTGGTCGAGGTCGGAACCACGAACAAGACCCGTCTCGACGACTATCGCGCCGCGATCAGCGAGCGGACGCGCGTCCTCCTGAAAGTTCACCAGAGCAACTACCGCATCGTAGGCTTCACCGCCGAAGCCTCTCTGGCGGAGCTCTCCAGCCTGGCCCGCGAGCGCGGCCTTCTGCTGATGCACGATCTTGGCAGCGGGGCCCTGGCGGACCTCGGCCGCCTCGGCCGGACCCCCGAGCCAAGGCCACAGGACTCGCTCCTGGCAGGCGCCGACCTCGTCGCCTTCAGCGGCGACAAGCTCATGGGCGGACCGCAGGCCGGCCTTCTCGTCGGCCGCGCAGCCGCGCTGGATCCACTGCGCCGCCATCCCCTCATGCGGGCGCTGCGTCTCGACAAGGCCACCCTCGCGGGGCTCGAAGCCACGTTTCGCCTCTACCGCGATCCCGTGCGGGCAGTCGCCGAGATCCCGGTCCTGCGCATGCTCGCCCAGAGCGCCGATCAGGTCGCTGCGCGCGCGGAGCGGCTGGGCGATCTCCTGGAACGGGCCGCGCCATTCGAGATCCGCAGCTCTGAAGCCCAGGTCGGCGGGGGCTCGCTCCCCGGCGAGGCGCTGGCGAGCTGGGCCGTGGCGCTGGGCGAAACGGACGCCCGCGCCGAGTCGCTCGGCGTGCGATTCCGGCGAGGCGAGACGCCGGTCATCGGCCGGCTGTCGGGGGGACGCCTGCTCCTCGATCTCTTCACCGTCGCCGACGAGGAGGTCGAGGCTCTGGCCACGGCCGTCCGTGCGGCGATCCATCTCGACTCCCCTGGGTAGGGCGCGGCGTTGCACCTTACATGCGCGATCCGCGCGCCCTTGCTCGGACATGTGGCTTCGGTGAGCTTCACTCGCCGCCATCGTGGCGGCAGATGATAAGCTTGGCCGCACGGAGGCGATTGGGGTCTGGTGGCCCCCCCGGTCTTCAAAACCGGTGGCCCGCCAACAGCGGGTGGTGGGTTCGATTCCCATCCGCCTCCGCCAGCGGCTAGTGAACGAAGAGCGCCAATCGACGCGCCCCTTGCGCCCCGCCACGTCAACAGGCGCAGGCTGGTTTGGTCACCGGAGCCGTCGCCATGCTGCGTGTCTATGACCACCCCTTCTCGCCCTACGGCCAGAAGGTGAAGATCGCCCTGAGGGAGAAGGGGCTGGATTTCGAAGCGCCCATGCCCGATGGCATCGGGGTCGGCGGGGCGGTCGGGGAGTTCGTCGAGGCCAATCCCCGCGCCGAGGTGCCGGCATTGATCGACGGCGACGTCCGTATCTTCGATTCCACAATCATCCTCGAATACCTCGAGGACAAATGGCCTGATCCACCGCTCCTGCCCTCCGGCCCGGCCGAACGAGCCCGCGTGCGGATGCTCGAGGAAGTGATGGACACTCACTACGAGCCGATCAACTGGGGCTTGTCTGAGGTTCGCGCCTTCCGTCGCGCCGTCGGTGACGAGGCCGCCGCGATCGAGGCGCGCGCCGCCGAACAGACGAGCGACTTCTTCGCCTGGCTCGAACGCCAGCTCGGCGACCGCCAATGGTTCAATGGCGAGGCCTTCGGATGGGGCGACCTGGCGGTGATCCCCTTCCTCAACGGCTCGCGCGGCCATGGCCATCAGCCGCCGAACGGAACGCGCCTCGCCGACTGGTTCACTCGCGCCAATGCCAGGCCCTCAGTCGCGGCGACGGTGAAGGACATCACCGACATGCTGGCCGGCGGGGGGCGCGACATGAGCGGGGTCGCCGATCTGCTTGAGCAGGGCCTCTTCAAGCGCGAGTACCGCGACCACCGCCTCGAATGGATGGTCAAGACGGGGGGATTGCAGATCGTCGCCACGGGACTCGCCCGCGACAACATCCGCTTCACCCCCGCCTTCCGCTGATCAAGCCCGACGGGGCGCCCCCGCTGAAGTCGTCGGCCTACTGCGCCGCCTCGGCCTCGAGCTTGTCGGCCGTGCGCGTCTCGAAGTCGCTGGCGTCGTGGCGCTCGTGGAGCTGGGTCGACGGGTCGCCGTACGTGCGGTTCACCATCCGCCCGCGCTTCACCGCCGGACGCTGGGCGATCTCGTCGGTCCAGCGGATCACGTTGGTGTATTCATGCACCGACAGGAACTCGCCAGCGCCATAGACCTGTCCTTTGGCGAGGCCGCCGTACCAAGGCCACACGGCCATGTCGGCGATCGTGTACTCATCGCCGCCCAGATACCGCGCTTCGCCAAGGCGACGGTTGAGCACGTCGAGCTGGCGCTTCACCTCCATGGCGAAACGGTCGATGGCGTATTCGATCTTCATGGGGGCGTACGCGTAGAAGTGGCCGAAGCCGCCGCCGAGATAGGGCGCGGCGCCCATTTGCCAAAACAGCCACGACAGCGTCTCGGCGCGCTTCGCCGGCTCCGTCGGCAGGAAGGCGCCGAACTTCTCGGCCAGATAGACCAGGATCGCGCCGGACTCGAACACGCGGATCGGCTCGGGCCCGCTGCGATCGACCAGGGCGGGGATTTTCGAATTGGGGTTCGCCGCAACGAACCCGCTGCCGAACTGGTCGCCCTGGTTGATGCGGATCAGCCACGCGTCGTACTCGGCGCCGGTCTTGCCGAGAGCCAGCAGCTCCTCGAGCATTACAGTCACCTTCACCCCGTTGGGCGTAGCCAACGAATAGAGCTGCAGCGGGTGCCGCCCGACCGGAAGCTCCTTCTCATGCGTCGGCCCTGCGATCGGGCGATTGATGTTGGCGAACTGGCCCCCGTTCTCCTTGTTCCAGGTCCAGACCGGGGGGGGCTCGTAGGCGGGCGTCTCGCTCATGGCGGCTCCGGGGTTTTGGCGGTCGGTAGTCCAGCCGCATCTAGGGTCCGCGGCGAAGATTGGTAAGACCTTCTCCCGCACACAGCGAGTTTCAGGCGCCTGCCGCGGCAGCCAATGGCCTCTGGACGCGAAACAGCGAGAACACCGTCACTGCGAGTGGCTGGCTACGCGCTCGCTGTCGATCTTCGCCTTGAGCTTGTTGACTCGATCCTGAAGCGCAAAGTGATCGGCCTCAGAGATCGTCCCGCCATCACGCAGGCGAGTATCGGTCGCTTCTGCCTGGATGTCGGTGATCTCACGCCGGGCGTTCTCGGCGTCGTCTTTTGACATCCGGCCGTGGGCGAGCCGGCGATCGATTGTGGCGTTCAGGTGGTCGAGTTGCTCGTTCAGACCGTTCCTCTCGCTCGGCTGTCTTGGCGGATTACTCTGGCCCTGGGCTACTCCGGCGAGGGGAAGCGACAACGCTGACACGGCCGCCAGGGCCGCGAGGCACTCGGTCTTCATTGGCATCCTCCCAGAGGTCGCCCCGCCCGGACCTACAGCTTCTGCAGAACTGTTACGCTCCTTCCTTTTTCATTGCGACCCTGCTCCCCCGTGAGGGGCGATTGGGGATCGCGAGCTGAACTGCTCGGCCTGCCCCCGAGAAGCTCGGCAGCTGGCTGCTCCTCGCCATACTCAGCTTCGTGCTGGTGACACTGGTTCGCCAGCCCGAGCCGCCGCCGAGGTAGCCATCCCGCCCTTCTTCTGGTCCGGCGTCTGAGCTTGTGAAGATTTGCCGGTCTCGCCCCCTAAACTTCGTCATGGCCGGCCGAAGTGCCGGCCACCCATGGCTGGGCGATGCGAGCGATTGGCAATGGCCGCGTTCCTGGCGCGGCCACGACGGGTGGAACGTCCGCGTGGGCGCTATCAGCGTCGCGTGACCGCGCCGCCCGGCGCGGTCAATGCCTGCGCTTATCGAGCCTGACCATGGGTCGCCGGCACTGACGGCCGGCGATGACGAGTTTGGGGGGGCAATTGGTCCGGATCAATTCACCGCCCCAGACCCCGACGGACAAGAGCGGATCCGACCCCTACTCCCCCGTTACCGGCAGCCAGACCTTACTCTCCGCCCCCGGCTTGTGGAGGATCGTGATCGTCGCCGCGCGATAGTCTTCGGGCTTGGCGTCGAAGATGTTGGGCACGAAGGTCTGGGGGTTGCGGTCGTAGAGCGGGAACAAGCTCGACTGGACCTGCACCATGATCCTGTGGCCTGGCAGGAAGACGTGGTTCGTCGGCGGCAAGGCGAAGCGGTAGCGCTGGACCTTGCCGGCCGGGATGGCCCTCGGGTGCTCGAAGCTTTCGCGATAGCGGCCGCGGAAGATGTCCATCGAGACGTTCATCTCGTAGCCGCCCATGGTCGGGTCGTCCGCGTCCTGTTCGGGCCAGACGTCGATCACCTTGACGATGAAGTCGCCGTCCGTGCCCGTCGTGGTCGCATAGAGGTCGGCGATCGGCGAGCCGGCGATCTGCACCGGGTGATCGAGGACCGGCGTCTCATAGACGAGCACGTCAGGCCGGCCGTCGGCGACCGTGCGCTGGTCGGTGACCAGCCAGGTCTGCCAGCGCTTGCCGTCCGAGAAGGCCATCGGCCGGGCCAGATAGGTGACCGGATGCGCCGGATCGGAAACGTAGGAGTCCTCGCCCCCCGCGGGCGCGCTCCAGCCTAAGGCGCGGCCTGGCTGCAGATAGAGCGCCGTCATCGGCTTGGCGCAGCCGTGATCGCAGGCCGCGGGCCAGTGGTCGAAGCGGTCCCAGTGGTTTTCGCCAACGTCGTAGACGAAGGCGCGCGGCGTGTGCGCGTCGGGCGAGCCCGGCTTCAGGTACTGGTTGAAGAAGGGCAGCAGGACGTCGCGACGCCACTGCTCGCCCGTGTCGCCGTCGAAGGAAAGCGGCCCCAGGGTCGAGCCATTGTAGTTGGCCCCACTGTGCCGCCAGGGCCCCATGACCAGGTAGTTGGTGTCGCCGTAGCCGGCGGCCTTCAGCGCCTCGAAGGCGTGGATGGCGCCCCACTCGTCCTCCTGATCCCACAGGCCCTGCTCCCACATCGTGGGCACCTTGTTCCCCTTGGCGGCGAGCAGCTTGTCCAGCGCCTGGCCCTGCCAGAATTCGTCGTAGGCGGGGTGATCGTGCAGGTCGCGCCAGAACGGATATTGGTCCAGGCCGTGAATGCGGGCGTAGTCGCCGCTGGATCCGGCGCTCATGAAGTTCTCGTACTCGTCGTACGCGGCCCGCGGCACGCGATAGCCCTCGCCGCGCTCGCTGGTCTGGCCGGTGACGTAGTCGAAGTTCGGGTTGCGGAAGGCGCCGTAGTGGAACCAGTCGTCGCCCATCCAGCCGTCCACCATCGGGCTTTCCGGCGCGGCGACCTTGAGGGCCGGGTGCGGTCCCAGCAGGGCCATGACGACCGTCCAGCCCTCGTAGGAGGAGCCGATCATCCCCACACGCCCGTTGGACTGCGGGACGTTCTTCACCAGCCAGTCGATGGTGTCGTAGGCGTCGGTGGTGTCGTCAGTGTTCGTGTGGTTCAGCGGCCCGATCGGCGGGCGGGTCATGACGTAGTCGCCTTCGGACCCGTACTTGCCGCGGATGTCCTGGAAGACGCGGATGTAACCGGCCCGCACGAAGACCTCGTCGCCTGTGTTCAGCAGGTCGACCATGTGCGGGCTTTCGATCCGCTCGGCCCGCTTCTTGGCGTTGTACGGCGTGCGAGTGAGCAGGATCGGCGCGTCGTGCGCGCCCTTGGGGACGACGATGACGGTGTAGAGCTTCACCCCGTCGCGCATAGGGATCATCTCCACGCGCTTGATGTAGTCGTCCTGCGCCGTGGCCTTTTCGACGTGGGCGGGGATGTCGCCTCCGCTCGAGGACTGAGCGGCTCCAGCCTGTGTTTGTTGGGCGACAGCCGACGCGGCGGCCAGACTCAGGGTCGCCCCAGCGGCGGCCATCCAAAGCAACTTCATCGATGTCTCGTTCGACCCTGAATATCGCCACCGCTTAGCGCCGAATTGTCGGCCAGCCTAGCGGGGCGCGGCGGACCGGCGCGATCGAGCCGAGTGGGAAACGATAGGTCGATGCCGACGTCGACGGTGTCGACGAAGGGCGCCGCCGCGCCCTTCACTCGTCAGCAGATCACTTCTTGTACAGGGCGGAAACGCCACTGTTGCCCAGATCGGCGAGAGCGCCCGACATCGC
>JAFANN010000084.1 GCA_019232665.1 Caulobacteraceae bacterium
CCATAACCAGGGTGCCAAGCGGGGCGGCGATGTAGAAGCGGCTCGTCGACCGCCCCCGCCAGGCGGCCGGGAACCACAGGCCGAGCGTCAGGATCACGCCAGGGAAGAAGCCACCCTCCGTCGCGCCCAGCGCGAGGCGCACCGCGAACAGGGCCGCCGGCGAGCGTACGAACATCATGCCGGCCGCCAGGAGCCCCCAGGCGACCATCAGGCCCCCCAACCAGCGCCTGGGCCCGAACCGCATCAGAAGGAGATTGGACGGCAGGGCGGCCGCCGCATAGGTGACGAAGAAGAGACCGGCCCCGGCGCCGTAAACGGTGGCGGAAAAGCCGAGCTGCCGGCTCATGGTCGGCTCGGCGAAGCTGATGTTCACCCGATCGACATAGGCCAGGGCGTAGGCGAGCCCGATCAGCGGCAATAGCCGCAAGGAGGCCTTGCCGAGTGCGGAGTCCAGGATGGGAATCGGCGAGGGGGCGGCGCGCATGCGCCGCCGAATGGACCATGCAAGTGCTAGATGTCGAGAACCCTTACCCAATCTGTCCCTCACCTTCCGGGGAGGGATGAGCGGGACCTCAGCTGTCCAGGAAGCTGCGCAGGCGACGGCTGCGGCTGGGGTGCTTGAGCTTGCGCAGGGCCTTGGCCTCGATCTGGCGGATGCGTTCGCGGGTGACGCTGAACTGCTGCCCCACTTCCTCGAGGGTGTGGTCGGTGTTCATGCCGATGCCGAAGCGCATCCGCAGGACGCGCTCCTCGCGAGGCGTGAGCGAGGCCAGGACTCGCGTCGTGGTCTCGCGCAGGTTGGACTGGATCGCCGCATCGATCGGCAGGACCGCGTTCTTGTCCTCGATGAAATCGCCCAAGTGGCTGTCTTCCTCGTCGCCGATTGGCGTCTCGAGGCTGATCGGCTCCTTGGCGATCTTCAGCACCTTGCGCACCTTCTCCAGCGGCATGGCGAGCTTCTCCGCCAGCTCCTCCGGGGTCGGCTCGCGGCCGATCTCATGCAGCATCTGACGCGAGGTGCGGACGATCTTGTTGATCGTCTCGATCATGTGCACCGGAATACGGATCGTGCGGGCCTGGTCGGCGATCGAGCGGGTGATCGCCTGCCGGATCCACCAGGTGGCGTAGGTGGAGAACTTGTAGCCGCGGCGGTACTCGAACTTATCCACGGCCTTCATCAGGCCGATGTTGCCTTCCTGGATCAGGTCCAGGAACTGCAGGCCGCGGTTCGTGTACTTCTTGGCGATCGAGATCACGAGGCGAAGGTTGGCCTCGACCATCTCCTTCTTCGCCTGACGGGCTTCGCGCTCGCCCTTCTGCACCGTCTGGACGATGCGACGATAGTCGTCGATCGGCACGCCCGACTCCATCGCCAGCGAGGCGATCTCGCGGCGCAGGTCGGAAACCTGGGTGGCGTCCTTCTCGACGAACCGGGTCCAGCGCATGCCCAGCGCCGAGACCTTCTCGCACCAGTTCGGATCCATCTCGGCGCCGAAGTGGGCCTTGAGGAACTCGGGCCGCGAGATGCCGTGCGTCTCGGCCGCCCGCATCAGCCGCCCCTCGAGGGCGATCAGACGCTTGTTGATCGCATAGAGCTGCTCGACCAGGGCCTCGATGCGGTTGTTGTTCAGCCGCAGGGTCTTCAGGTGCTGGACGATCGCGCCGGTAGCCGCCTCATAGGACCGGCGGTCCGCCTCCTCGAGGTCTTCACCGCGCAGGCGATGCTCGACCAGCTTCTCCTGCAGGCGGCGGAAGGATTCGAACTCCAGGGCGATGGCGTCGAGCGTCGCCATGACGCCCTCGCGCAGCTCGGCCTCCATGGCGCTGATGGTCGGGCCGGCGCCGTCGTCGAAGTCCTCGTCATCGGACGCGCCAGCGACGGCCCCTTCCTCCTCATCGCCTTCGGACGCGGACCTGGCGTCCTCGGCCTCGCCGGCGACAGCGGCGTCGGACAGCGCCTGGGACGCCTGGCCGCCGTAGGTCTGCTCCAGATCGATCACCTCGCGCAGCAGGATCCGGCCTTGGGCCAGCTCCTCGCGCCAGACCATGATCGCTTCGAACGTCAGGGCGCTCTCGCACAGGCCGCGGATCATCGTGTCGCGCCCAGCTTCGATGCGCTTGGCGATGGCGATCTCGCCCTCCCGCGAGAGCAGTTCGACCGAGCCCATCTCGCGCAGGTACATGCGCACCGGATCGTCGGTGCGGTCATAGGCGCTGGGCTTTTCCGCGGCTTCGGCGACCGCCGTCTCCTCGCGGACGGCGACTTCGGATCCTTCGGCGGACTCCTCCTCCGCCTCAATGACGTTGATGCCCATCTCGTTGAGCATCGTCATCGTGTCCTCGATGGCGTCGGGCGTCATCTCTTCGGACGGCAGGACCTTGTTCAGCTCGTCCATAGTGACGTAGCCACGGGCCTTGGCCTGCTTTATGAACTTCTTGACCGCAGCGTCTGTGAGGTCGAGCAGCGGGCCGTCGGGCGCCGCGGGGGCTTCGGTTTCGGGAGCCTCGGCGGCGGCTGAAACGCTCATCTGCAAATGTCTCCGCGTTCGGAACGGTCACCCCGCGGGGCGACCGAAGAATATGGTGTTTGCGCCCTCGATTTCGAGGGCGCCCCAGAGTTAGCTGGGCTGTTCGGGTCCCCAAATCTGCCGGCTAGAGATCGCGCGCCTCAGCCGATCGTGCTCGCGTTTCAAGTCCATGAACGTCTTAGAACCGCCGCCGGAGCCAAGGCATTGCTTGGCGTCGGCGATTGCTTCCTCGAGCGCGGTCACCCTGTTCATGACCTCGAACGCGTACGACCACTGAGATCTCGCGGCGCTGAGTGCGACGTCCTTCATGAAAAATGGCGCGCCGGCTAAAGCGGCGGCCCGTTCGACGTCAAGCAACAGTGCGCTAAATCCCTGCTCTGCGAGATGGCGGCGCAGGGCCTGCGTGTCAAGGTGCTCGGAATCAAGTCGCAGGCGGATGATTTCCTTGGCCAATTCACTGAGGGAAGCGTCACCGAAGCCGGCAACCTGAACAGCTTCAAGGTGTTCATCGACGACACCTGGATCTTCTAGCGCCTGCCAGGCGAGAGCCGCGGCGACAGGATCGAGGCTTTTTGCGAGGCGATCGGCCGCGGCCCGAGCGGCGGGCCGCGCCGGTCCGGGAGGCGCCGGCCCAAAGCGCGAGGCGTAGCGAGTCGCCGGCCGCGGGCCGAGCGGCGCCCCCGGGGGGTCACGCGGCCGGGTAAGAGCGTCGAAACGCCGCAGGAGGTCATCGCGGTAGGCCGCGGCCAGGTCCGGATCGGCGATCGCCTTGGCTGCGGCGCGCAGTCGCTGCTTCAATCCGGCCCGGCCCTCCGGAGTCTCGAGACTGCCCGCGTCCCGCTCGCGCTGGAACAGGGCTTCGACGAAGGGGATCGTCTTCGACAGCTGCTCGCGCAGGGCCGCCGGGCCCTGCTCGCGAAGCATGTCGTCGGGGTCTTTGCCTGCGGACACGACCGCGAAGCGGAAGCTGCGGCCTGGCGCGAGGCGCGTGAGCGCCCGGTCCATCGCCCGCGCAGACGCCTGCTGGCCTGCCCGATCGGCGTCGAAGCAGAGCGTCGGTTCGGGATGGAGCCGCCAGAGGCTTTCCATCTGCGCTTCGGTCAGGGAGGTGCCCATGGCCGCCACGGCAGGGATCGAGGCGCGCTGGCAGGCGATGACGTCCATGTATCCTTCGACGACCACCAGCGGAGCGTCTTCCCCGCCCGCGTGCAGCAGCCTGCGCGCTTCGGGAAGGCCGTAGAGCACCGTCCCCTTGTCGAAGAGGTCGGTGTCGGGCCCGTTGAGGTACTTGGCCCGCGCGCCCGGATCGAGCGCTCGACCGCCGAAGGAGACGATACGGCCCCGACCATCGGTGATCGGGAAGATCACCCGCTCGCGGAAGCGGTCGTAGGGGCTTCCCCCCTCCTCCGGCGAGATCAGCAACCCGGCGGCGACGAGGTCCGCCGGAAGCGCGCCCTTCGCCACCAGATAGTCCTTGAGCGACGTGCGGCCCGATGGCGCGAGGCCCAGACGGAACCGCGACCACTCGGCCTCCGGCAAGCCGCGGCGCTCGAGATACTCGCGCGCGGCTCGGCCAGCCGGCCGGCGCAGCTCCGCCTCGAACCATGCGGCGGCCGACTCGAGCCAGTCGGCGAGGCCCTGCCGGCGGCGCCCCTTGGCCTCCGCCTCGGGCGTGGGTTCGGGCAGCGGCAGGCCCGCTTCCGCCGCAAGGCGCTCCACAGCCTCGGTGAAGCTGAGCCGCTCGGTTTCCTGCAGGAAGCTGATCAGGTCGCCGTGCTTGCCCGACGAGAAGTCATGGAAGAAGCCCTTGTCATCATTGACGAAGAAGCTTGGGCTCCGCTCTTTGTTGAAAGGCGAGAGACCGACGAACTCCCTGCCCTGCCGGCGCAGTTTGACGCTGCGCCCGATCACATCGGACAGGCGCAGGCGCGACTTCAGTTCGTCGATGAAACGGTCGTCGAAACGCACAGCTCGGACGATACCGTGAGTTCGCCCCCAAGTCGCTGCTACCCCAGAGCGCGCCCTAGCGCCCGAAGTCGCGGGCGTCGAGCGGGGGGCCGTCGCCGATGACGTCGAGGTTGCCCCGGCCGGGCACAAAATTCGCTTCGAGGCGGATTCCGTCGGGGTCCTCGAACAAGACCGAGTAATAGCCAGGCGCCCAGGCGTCCTGTTGTGGCCCGTGCATGATTTTCACGCCGCCTCGCGCCGCCAGGGCCGTATGCAGCGTGTCCACGTCGGCGGCTGATCGAAGGCGGAAACACATGTGATGCAG
>JAFANN010000009.1 GCA_019232665.1 Caulobacteraceae bacterium
CTCAAGGCCCTGATCCGGCGACACTAGCCGGCGCCCTTCCTGGCGATCGAAGCTTGACTTCGATGATTGCATTATGCAATTATTCCTCTCCCGATCACATCGAGAGCCTCATGCATGGCGCAAGACCTTCGCGGGCGGCGGCTGGCCGCCTTCGACGATCACTGTCGCGAGTTCCTCGACGAAGCGCGCTGCAGCGTCGAGGCTGGAGAGAGTCTGGCTCGCGAGGAGATCGAGGGACTGACCACCCTCGCCGACCATGTTGTCCAGAGCCTGGGCTCGTGGCGAGAGCGGGCAAACAAGCTCGAACTCTCCCTGCGGGCGCCGTTCAACGTCCCGGTGGCCGCGCGGGCCGTGGCGGAAACGGTCTTCGACGACGTCCTGCGGCCTGAGGCGACGCGCCTGTTCTCGGCGGCTATCGATCTGGCTCTGTAGGACCCGCGTGCGCGTGCAGCATCTCGGGGGCGGGCTTCTCAGCGACGCCGGACCGCTCACCCTGAGACAGGGCCGCGCCCTGGCGGCCCTCCTCCGCTCCCGACTGATCGAGGTGGAGGCAGCGCTCGCCGCGGCGGAAGCTTGGCGGCGGGCCGCCGGCTGGCGCGAACCGGATCAGGCCGACGAGCGAAGTCCTTCCCCGCCCTGATCTTGGGTCAAGCCGGCGCGTGAGTGTCCAGAGCGTCGAGTTCGGTCAAGATCAGCCGGCCTTTTGCGACGCCCTTGGCGGCGACGACCTGCTCTTCGATCTCCTTGCGCGTCCGATCGGCAGCCAGCTCGCGCTGGGTGCGGCCGTGCCACTCGACCATCTTCGCCCATACCGGATCGATGATCTCAGTTCCCGGGACGAATTTTTCGCCCACACGCCAGGTGAAGCTGCGGAGTTCCGACACCACCACCTGCAGATAGCCGACATGGGAGGCCTCGTCGGCGCGAATGCGCTCCACCATCACCGCTGCGAGCTCGGCATCCTCACGCCGATCTCGAAACAGCTCGGGATCACGAAACAGCCGACAGCACAGGGCGAAAAAGGACTCTGCCCGGACTTCGATCATCAGCACGTTCATGAGCATGCGGAAGAGTTGTTCCAGCCCCTCCGGAAGCTGCGGCATCTCACGCCCGTCCACCTCACGCGAGATGCTCGCGGGCGCCTCCACCAGCGGGTAGGCGTTCTTGCCAAACACCAGATCCCGGGCGGCGAACCACATCTTGTCGTGTGCGCCCAGGACGGGGTTCGCTGGGTCGCCGCCCTCGTCGGCTCCGTGGGCGTAGAACAAACCTTCATTGAGATGACCGACGGCCGTCTCCGCCAGGGGCTCGACGACCAGCGGCTGAAGGTCGGGGGCGACTGCATTGCACAGGTTCTGCCCACGCCCCTCGATAATGCCGGTGACCGTCAACGAATTCCAAAGCGCCTGGCCGAGGCCGTGCTTCAGCAGCAGCTCGTGCTGTTCGAAGGTCGGATAGCCTTCCCGCTCCAGGAGCCTGCTGCTCGCGTCGATCAGCGGCCATCCCCGCTGCTGAAGCGCCTCTCCCCAGGCGCGCACCGCAGGCCAGCGCACCAGGGTCCGCGGCGAGACATAGGACCCATCCCCAACGAAGCCGCCGTGCAACCGATAGCCAGCCGCCTCGTGCGGCTGCACGTATGCGTGACTGCTGAGAAGTTGCTCACGCGTGTAGCGCAGCGGGGCGTTCATCCTGGTCTCTCCCATTTCTTATTTTCTGATCTTATCACCGTTCAGGAACGCCCGAACGCGCTCGGCTCACGCCGTACGCCGCCTCGGCTGTCCGTTCAGGGCGGCGCCCGCATCGGCCGGAAGCGTGACGAAGAAGAGCGTCGAGACGAGAGCCAAAAAGCCGATGATGATGAACACCGGCGCCACCACGGCTCCGGTGAGATGGGTCGCGTGCGCCCGCGCCATGAACAGTCGGAGCAACACCGCCGCCATGCCGATGCCGATGCTCTGCGACAGCTGCTGGCCCATGGTCGACATGGTCGACGCCCGGCTCATCCGTTCATGGTCGACATCGGCGAAGGCCAGTCCGTTGAGGCTGGTGAATTGCAGGGAGCGGAAGAAGCCGCCGGTGAGCAGGACCGCATAGATCATCCAGTGCGGGGTGCTCACGCGGAACATGGCGTAGGCCATGAACAGCAGCGCCACGACCACCGAGTTGACGCTCAGCGTCGTCTTGAAGCCGAAGCGCTCCAGGATCGGCGGGGCCGCCGTCTTCATCACCAGCGCCGCGGCGGCGCTGGCGAAGGTCATCAGGCCGGCTTGCAGCGCCGTCAGACCGAAGGCCACCTGTAGCAACATCGCCAGCAGGAACGGCGTCGCTCCCATTCCCATGCGCATGAACGAGCCGCCGATGACCCCCGCCGAGAAGGTGCGGATCTTGAGCAGCCCCAGATCGAGGATCGGATGCGGCGTGCGCCTCGAGTGCAGCCAGAACGCCAGCAGGCAAACCGCGCCGCCGCCCATCATGGCCGCCACCGCCCAGGCCGGGAACGCGTTCCGGCCGAGGTTCTCGAAGCCGTAGACCACTCCGGCCATTCCGACGCCAGTGAGGACAAGACCAATCCAGTCGAGGGGACGGCGCTCACCGCCCTCCACGTCGGGGATGAACCTCAGGACGAGCAGGACGCCGACCACTGCGATCGGCAGGTTGAGGAAGAAGATCCAGCGCCATGAGAAGTACGTGATGATGAAGCCGCCGATCGGGGGGCCGATCACCGGTCCGACAAGCGCGGGCATGGTGAGCACCGACATCGCGCGCACGAGGTTGTGCTTGGCGGTCGAGCGCAGCAGCACGAGGCGTCCCACCGGCCCCAGCATGGCGCCAGACGCCCCCTCGGCCATCCGCGCCAGCAGCATCTCCGGGAGGTTCTCGGCCACACCGCACGCCGCGTTCGACAGCGCATAGCTGACGATGGCGAACAGGAAGATCTTTCGCGCGCCGAACCGGTCCGCCATCCACCCGCTGATCGGCAGGACGATCGCCGAGGCGAGCAAGTAGGCGGTGATCGCCGTATTGAGGTGGATCGGGCTCTCGTGGAGAGACTTCGCCATCGTCGGCAGCGCATTGGAAATGACCGTGGCGCTGAGCGTCTGCATCATCAGCGAAGCGCCGATGATCGCAGGGACGAGGGACGAGAACGGCTGTTCGGGGTCGCCTTCAGGGGCGGCCGCGATCTCAGCCGTCAGTTCGCGGCGGGGCGTTTCGACGAAGGATGTGGCCCCGAGAATCTCGCCAGGAGCGTGAATTGCCGCTTCGCTCTCGACCTCGACGGCGCCCGTTGTGGCGGGATTATCGTCCATCCGGATCCTAGGCCTCCGCCAGCCGCGTCAACGGCCCCGCTGCCGCGGAAAGGGCGGCGCGCGCCTCTGGCCCGATGGCGGCAAGTCGCTCGGCCAGCCAGTCGTTCCGCCGCGCGCGAATCTCATCGAGCGCAGCCTCGCCGGCGCGGGTCAGACGTATGCCTACGCGCCTGCCGTCATCGGTCGCCGGATCGCGGTTGATCCAACCTGCCGCGAGCAGGCGTTTCACATGGCCGCTCATCGACGGCCGGGTCATCTGCTCGCGGTCGGCCAGGGCCGCCGCGCCGATCCCCGGATTCTTCTGGATCACCGCCAGCAGCTGCGCGTCCAGGGCGGAGACGCCCGCCTTCTGCGCTTCCCGGCGCAGGCGTCGCGAAGCGCGGAGCAAGGCCGGGCGAAGCGCCTCGGCCAAGGCGATGATGTCATCGCGCGGCGCGGAGTCTGAAAGTGGCATGAGGCCCCGCCAATTGATTAGGAAACAAAACTATCTAGGCGCGTAGCCGGTTCCGATCAAGGTCAGCGTCCTCGGAAAGGATGCGTCAGTTCGCCGGCGCCTCGTGGCGCCGGACCGCCCCCTACTCCGCCGCGAAGGCGAGAGCCGTGCCCGCAGTGAAGGCCGTCTTGGCGGCGAGGGCCGACTTGGCGGCTTCATACTCCTGGGAAAGGCGTTCGATCAGCTCGCCGGCGGATTGAACTCCCTTCACTGCGCCAATGCCCTGGCCACAGCCCCAGATGTCCTTCCAGGCCTTGGCCTCCTGATTACCGCCGGAGCCGAAGTTCATCTTCGACGGATCGGCCTCGGGAAGGTCGTCGGGATCAAGGCCAGCACGAAGGATGCTTGGCCGCAGATAGTTGCCGTGCACGCCAGTAAAGAGATTCGTGTAGATGATGTCCTCGCCCCCGTGCTCGACGATCATCTGCTTGTAGCCTTCGACGGCGTTGGCTTCCCGCGTGGCGATGAAGGCTGAGCCGATGTAGGCCAGATCGGCCCCCATGGCCTGGGCGGCGAGAATCGCCCCACCGCTGGCGATCGAGCCCGAGAGGGCGATCGGCCCGTCAAACCACTCCCGAAGTTCCTGGATGATGGCGAAGGGAGACAGGCGCCCCGCGTGTCCGCCGGCGCCGGCCGCGACGGGGATCAGGCCGTCCGCGCCCTTCTCGATCGCCTTGCGGGCGAAGCCGCTGTTGATCACGTCGTGCAACACGACGCCGCCCCAGCCGTGCACGGCGTCGTTGACGTCCTGGCGCGCGCCCAAGGAGGTGATCACCACTGGCGCCTTGTACTTGGCGCACAGCTCGACGTCCTGCTCGAGACGGTTGTTCGTCTTGTGGACAATCTGGTTGACCGCGAAAGGCGCCGAAGGGAGATCCGGATGAGCGCGATCCCACGCGGCGAGTTCTTCGGCGATCTGCGCCAGCCATTCATCGAGTTGGGAGACCGGCCGCGCATTGAGGGAGGGAAACGAGCCGACAATGCCCGCCTTGCACTGGGCGATGACGAGATCCGGTCCTGAGACGATGAAAAGCGGCGAGCCAATCACGGGCAGGCGCAGACGGTCGCGCAGGACGGGCGGCAGGGCCATCGAGAGGTCTCCGGAAGAACGTGCGGGCGCACACTAGCAACGAGGCGGCGCCTGACAACCGCACAGGAGCTGCAGCTCCAATCAGGAAAAGTGAAGAGGGTCGATCGGCGCCTCAGCCCGCGGAGGCAAGCGCCGGCGCATCCATGACCTCTTTGAAGGCCGTCCGGAACTTGCCCATCTCCTCGGGCGTGCCCACCGAAATGCGAACGGCGTTGGGCCAGACCGGCCACGCGCGGCCGATGTAGACGTTCTTCGCCTTCATGGCGGCGATCACGCCGCGGCCGTTGCGCTGGGTGTCGATCATGAAGCAGTTCGTCTGCGGATCGCCGATCACCTTGTAGCCGGCGGCATTCAGCCAGGTGATCGTCTGCCGACGCGTGTCGCCAATTATCTTCTTCCGGACCGGCACGAGCTCCGAATCCAGGAGCGATACGCGCGCAGCCGCCATCGACGTCACGGACATGGAATTATGGCCGCCGAAAGCCTCGAGCCTTGCCAGAAGGTCAGGCCGGGCGACGGCGAAACCGCAGCGTAAGCCCGCCATGCCGTAGACCTTGGAGAAGGTCCGAAGCACGATGAGATCCTTGCCGGCAGCGACCAGATCCAGGACGTCAGGCGCATCCGCAAAGTGGATGTACGCCTCGTCCACCAGGAGAACCGAGCCCTGAGGCTTGTTGTCCAGCGCCCAGACGATGGCCTCGCGCGACGTCAGGGTCCCCGTGGGATTGTTGGGATTGCAAATGTAGATGACACCGGCGGTCGGGTCGGCGGCGACCATCGCCTTCACGTCATGGGCGTAGTCGGCGGCGAGCGCCACCTTCGCGACCCGAGCCTTGGTCGTCTCGGCGGCGGCCACAGGCGCTTCGTATGACGGATCGGCCACCACCAGTCCCCGCTGCGGAGACGTGAAGGCGAGCACGGCGTACTGCAGTGGCTCCGACGAGCCCGCATAGATGGCGATGTTCTCTGGCCTCAGGCCGTGTTGATCGGCGAAGACCTTGGTGAGCGCTTGCGACTCGCCGAGAAGGTCGTAGCGGCCACCGAGCGGAGCCATGCGGGTGATCGCCTCGCAGGCGCCTTTGCTCGGTCCCAGGGGGTTCTCGTTTGCGTTGATCAACACCGCTCCAGGCGGCGGCGCGTCGGGACCTTGGCCGTGGAGGGCCCTCCCCTTTGGGATGGCGTCGGTGGCGACCGCCGCCCAGGCGAGTTGCGCTTCCGTCACAATCGGCGCCGCCGCCGCAAAGGCGACTCCGCCAAGGAACATCCGACGGCCCATGGGCATGGACAGGTGTTCAGCCATCGCGCCAGCTCCCGATGCGCAGCCTATTGAGCAACGTCGGACCAAACCCGCGATAGGGCAAGCGCAAGCTGCTATGAAGGGTAGGCCGCCGCTGTTGACGCCTTATTGTTAAGCTTCGCTGCCGATTACGCGCAACGCCAAAAAAGAAATGGCCCGGAAGCTGAGCTTCCGGGCCACGGATCTTCGAGAGGCGCGCCGCTCTCACGGCGCTCCCAATCAGAACGGGTAGTAGCGGATCGAGGTGAAGATCATGTTCTCGCGCGCGATCGGCGCGGGGTTGTAGTTGGTGGCCGGAGTGGGGGCGCCCGCCGCACCGTAGCCCGGGAACAGGTGTCGCTCGGAGTAGGAGTACTGGATACCCCACTGAACGCGCCCGAACTTGCCGACGTACGGCCGCTGCCAGAAGCCGGTGGTGACCTGGTCGATGTAGTTCGTGCTGTTGCCGCACGTTCCGCCTTCGACCTCACACCCGGAGTTGTTCAGGTAGACCGCGCCAACGCCATTGTAGACCGTGGGCGAGAAGACGATGTTCTGGCGCGATTCCTTCTCCTCGCCGGCGTACACATACCAGTCGAGGGACTTGCCGATGTGAGCGGTGCCGCCGGTGAGGATCATGAACTCCTGGACCGGCTTGATCGTGCCGTCCGGCCCGAAGCTCACGTCGGCGAGCTGGCCGGAGCCGTAGCGTCCGATGCCGCGCCCGACGAGGCCGTTCACCTGCAGGTCGAGGATGTGCGGGATGGCGTTGACGATCGCGCCGCCGCCGACGCCGCCGCCAGCAACAGCATCGTTGTGGTAGGCGCCGGCGTCGTTGATCCGGGAATAGAACTGGCGGTAGATGCCAAAGCCTTCCAAGTGGATGTTGTGGCCCACGAAGCTCTCGTCGAGGGCGACCTTACCGATGAAGTCAGGCTGCTTGTTGAGCGACAGCGCATAGGTGGTGCCCGAAGCCGGGAACTCGGCGCCGCCCGGGATCGTATTCACGATGCTCACGCCCGGCAGGTACTTGCCGGTGGTGTAGAAGGTCGTCTGCGGGTTCTCCACCGAGAAGCCGAACCACAGGTGATTGTCGAAGTCCGCCGAAAGCCTCATCTGCGGCTGACGCGTCCACGTGAAGCCCGGCACGTACTGTGCGTCGATCGTCAGCGGAACCTGCTCGTTCCGGGGTGAGAGCCCCTTGCTGTACAGCGTCGCCAGCGACCAGCTCTGACCACCGACGAACTCGATCATGCCGAAGGGCTGGGTCCACTGGATCTGGCTGTAGAAGACCCGGAGCCGCGGCTGGTACGAGTTGCTCTCGTTCGAGTTGGCCGTCAGGGCCGCACCGAGGAAGTCCGACTCCACGTAGGCCATCAGGTCCACGTTCTGGTTCACGCGCCCTTCGGCCAGCAAGCTGACGCGGCTCTGACGGGCGCTCAGGCGATATTCGCCGGTGCGCGCGGCCGGGTTGGTGGACGGGAGCGGGAGGGCGCTGAACGACGAACCGATGTCCGCGCCTTCGTTGTGCCCGCGGAAAACACTTTCAATCGCCGTGAACCCACCCGGCGTGATCGTCACGCCTTTATAGTAGATCTTGTCGGTCTTGGGGGCGGCGGCGGCGACCGCCTTGTTGACGACGCCCGGGATCGTCTGGATCTGGGTGTTCAACTGCTCCTGGGCGGCTTGCGCGGTGGCCTGGGCTTGAGCGAGCTGGCCCCGCATCTGGTCCATCTGCGCCTGGTCCTGCGCAGTCTGCTGCTGCTGCTGGGCCTTCAGCTGGTCGAGCTGCTCGCGCATAGCGGCCATTTCGCTTTCCATGGCCGCGGTGTTGTCCTGAACCACCCTTTCGACGTGGCGTGTGGCCTTGTGGTGGCGCTTCGCGGGAGCATTCTTTGCGCCATCGGCGGCCGCCTCGGCATGAGCGCCTGCCGCAAAGAGCATAGCGAACGCTGCCCCTGCGAGCAGCGAGGAACGTGATAGCATTGTCTGGAGACCCCTCGTTACCGCCAGTCAGTAGCGGCCATTGAGGGCGCCTGTAACAGAGTTATATGACGGTCTTGTGTACGAGCCGGACGCTGTCTGGGGACGGATCGTCACAAAACCTATATCTTGTTCCTCTAAGCACCCGTCAGAAGCTGCGTCCACGCGGGGGAGGGCGCGCGGTCTCAGGGAAAAAAAGGACCATGATCAAAACGATTGCCGCCGGCTTAGCCGCGGCTTTGGCGATAACGAGCGTTGCATCGGCCGCGGCCATCTCGGGCGCCGGCGCGACCTTCCCGGCGCCAATCTATAACAAGTGGGCCGAGACCTATAAGGCGAAGACCAACAACCAGCTGAACTACCAGGCGATCGGCTCCGGCGGCGGCATCAAGCAGATCGAGGCGAACACCGTCGACTTCGGCGCCTCCGACAAGCCCCTTCAGCCCGCCGATCTCGAGAAGAACGGACTGGTTCAATTCCCGACGGTGATCGGCGGCGTCGTGCCGGTGGTCAACCTGCCGGGCTACAAGCCCGGCCAGATCCGGATCACGGGGCGCGTGCTGGCGGACATCTACCTCGGGCTGATCAAGAAGTGGAATGACCCGGTCCTGCAGTCCTGGAATCCCGGAGTGAGACTGCCAAATCTTCCGATCACGGTCGTGCACCGCTCCGACGGGTCTGGCACCACCTTCCTCTTCACCAGCTACCTGTCGATGGTTGATCCGAAGTGGCAGGCGGGCCCGGGCGCCAGTGACGCGGTGAATTGGCCGGTGGGTCAGGGCGGCAAGGGCAACGACGGCGTCGCCGCCTTCGTCCGCCAGACGGTGGGCTCGATCGGATACGTCGAGTATTTCTACGCCAAGCAGAGCAACCTGACCTATCTGACGATGCAGAACCGCGCCGGTCGCTGGCTCGAGCCGACGGCGCCGGCCTTCGCCGCAGGCGCAGCTGGCGCCGACTGGACCAAGGCCCCTGGTTTCTACCTGCTGCTGCTCAACCAGCCTTCGCCGACCGCCTGGCCGATCACGGGCGCGACCTTCATCCTGATGCACACGCGCCAGACCAATCCGCAGGCCGGTAAGGAGGTGCTGACCTTCTACGACTGGGCTTATAAGAATGGCGACGCCGAAGCGTCTCAGCTGGACTACGTGCCGCTGCCCGCTTCTGTGAAGGCCCTCGTTCGCAAGCTTGTGTGGCCGAAGATCGACGGACCTAACGGCAAGCCGGTCTATCCTTGATCGCCAACTTAGGCGGCCGCACGTAAGAGACTGAACGCCCGCCCGGCTCACGCCGGGCGGGTTTGGCTTAGGTGGATCATAGTCCTGGTCCGAAAGGGAAGGTTGATGAGCGACACCGCGCGCACCGTGGCCGGAAGGGCCTTCACGGTGGCGGACACGCATCCGGGCCGTCGCATATCTCCCCGGGGCTCGGCTTTCGACTACGCATTCCAGGCGCTCTGCTTCGCGGCGGCCACGGCCCTCCTCGCCAGTCTTGGCGGCGTGTTGATCTCACTCGCAATCGGCGGATGGCCGGTTCTCTCGAAGTTCGGCTTCGGCTTCCTGACCGGCAAGACCTGGGACCCTGTGCGCGACATCTATGGCGCAGCCGGTCCGATCGTCGACACGATCATCACGTCCCTTCTCGCCTTGATGCTGTCCCTGCCGATCGCGGGCGGCGTGGCGTTCTTCCTGACGGAGCTCTGCCCGTCCTTCCTGAGACGGCCGATCGGTACGGCCGTGGAGTTGCTCGCCGGCATCCCTTCGATCGTCTACGGGATGTGGGGCCTGTTCGTCTTCGCGCCGGTCTTCGCGGCCAAGATCGAGATCCCACTCATGGGCATGGCGCCTCCGGGCAGCATCTGGGAGACGCTGCTCTCCGGCATCCCCAACGGCTCTGGGATCCTCTCCGCCTCCATCATCCTGGCCATCATGATCCTTCCGTTCATGGCTGCGACGCTTCGCGAGTTGCTGAACACGGTGCCTCCGCAAGTCCGCGAGAGCGCCTACGGACTTGGCGCCACGACGGCCGAGGTCGTGATGAAAGTGACCTTGCCCTACGTTCGTCGCGGGGCGGTCGGGGCGGTCATGCTCGGCCTCGGCCGTGCGCTCGGCGAGACGATGGCCGTGACCTTCATCATCGGTAACAGCCATGACTTCCCCAAGGGGCTGTTCGATTCGGGGGCGACCATCGCTTCGACCATCGCCAATGAATTCAACGAGGCCAGCGGCCTGCAGGCGTCCGCCCTCATCGCACTGGGCCTCGTCCTGTTCGTGCTGACGTTCCTCGTGCTGGCGCTTGCCCGCCTGCTCCTGCGCAATCCGGAGGGCTGAAAATGGCGACTCGAGCGTCTCCCGTTGTCGTCGCGCGACGCCAGGCCACGAACGCCGTCTTCGTCGGCTTCTGTTTCCTGGTGACCGCAATCGCCCTGGTCGCGCTGGCGTTGATCCTGTGGTCGCTGGTGGCGCAGGGAGCTTCGGGCTTGAACCTGCACATCTTCACTCTCGACACCCCCGCCGCCGGCAGTGTCGGCGGCTTGCGTAACGCCATCGTCGGCTCGCTGATGATGTGCGCCCTGGCCATGTTGATCGCCGTCGCGGTGGGCGTGCTGGCCGGGACGTGGCTGTCCGAATACGCCGGAAGCAGCCGCTATGGCAGCGTCATCCGCTTCCTGAACGACGTGCTCCTCTCGGCGCCTTCGATCCTGATCGGCCTGTTCGTGTACCAGCTCCTCGTCCGGCCGTTCCATGGCTTTTCCGGCTTTGCGGGGGCGGTCGCCCTGGCGATCATCGCTGTCCCAGTGATCACCCGGACGACGGAGGATGTCCTGAAGCTGCAGCCGACGTCACTCCGCGAGGCCGGCATGGCCTTGGGGTCGCCTTTCTGGCACGTGATACGGACCATCCTCTGGCGCGCCAGCGCGAGCGGGATGATCACGGGCGCGCTGCTCGCCTTCGCCCGCATCAGCGGGGAGACCGCCCCTCTGCTGTTCACAGCTCTCAATAACCAGTTCTTCAGTTGGAACATGACCAAGCCGACGGCGAGTCTTCCCGTGGTCATCTTCAACGACGCCCTCACTCCCTACCCTGACCTCAACAAGCTGGCCTGGGCCGCCGCCCTGCTCACCGCGGGCGCCGTGCTCGCTGTCACCATCCTCGCCCGGGTGTTTTCGAAGGAGCGACGTAGCTCATGACGACGGTCACCAGCACTGTCGGCGCGCCGGAGAAGTATGTCGCGCCGGTGGATCCGAAGACGGTGAAGCTCGCCGTCGAGGATCTCGATTTCTATTACGGCAAAGGCCAAGCTCTGAAGTCGGTCTCGATTCCCTTCGAGGCCAAGGCCGTGACCGCCCTGATCGGACCGTCCGGCTGCGGCAAGTCCACCCTGCTGCGCGCCCTGAATCGGATGTACGCCCTCTATCCTGGTCAGCGCGCCACCGGGCGCGTCCTCCTGGATGGCGAGGACGTGCTGAAGACAGGCAACCTTTCCATGCTCCGCGCCCGGGTTGGCATGGTTTTTCAGAAACCGACGCCTTTCCCGATGTCGATCTTCGACAACGTCGCCTTCGGCGTGCGCCTCTATGAAGCCCTGTCCCGCTCCCAGATGCACGACCGGGTCGAGGAGTCGCTGCGCCGCGCGGCCCTCTGGGACGAGGTGAAGGACAAGCTCAACACCTCAGGCCTTGGCCTGTCAGGGGGCCAGCAGCAGCGCCTCTGCGTCGCGCGGTGCATCGCCGTCAAGCCAGAGGTCCTGCTCCTCGACGAGCCCACCTCCGCCCTGGATCCAATTTCGAGCGCCAAGCTCGAGGAGACGGTGCTTCAGCTCAAGACTGACTACACCATCGTCATCGTCACCCATAATCTTGGCCAGGCTGCGCGTGTATCGAAACACACAGGGTTCATGTACCTGGGCGAGCTCATAGAGTTCGGCGAGACCGAGCGGATGTTCACCAATCCGGTCACTAAGCGAGCTTCGGACTACATCACCGGCCGCTTCGGCTAGCCGACGCCAGCAAACTTCAAGCCGGCGCGCCGGGTCGGTGAGAAAAGGCCGTGATGACGTTCCGCTCGGTTCGATCTGATCGACCAACCAACAT
>JAFANN010000327.1 GCA_019232665.1 Caulobacteraceae bacterium
TACATCCATTACGGGGTGCGCGAGCACGCCATGGCGGCGGTGATGAATGGCCTAGCCCTGCACGGGGGCTTCATCCCGTATGGCGGCACCTTCCTGACCTTCGCCGACTACGCCCGAGGGGCGATCCGGCTCTCGGCCCTTATGGGACTGCGGGTCGTTTACGTCATGACCCATGACTCCATCGGCCTTGGCGAAGACGGTCCGACCCACCAGCCGATCGAACATCTGGCGATGCTACGCGCGACGCCCAACCTCGACGTCTGGCGTCCGGCTGACGCGGTGGAGACGGTTGAGGCTTGGACCTGCGCCCTCGCCTCCCGACAAACGCCCTCGCTCCTGGCCCTGTGCCGCCAGGGCCTGCCGACCCTGCGCACGACGCCAACGCAGGAAAACCTCTCGGCCAAAGGCGCCTATGTCCTGCGCGAGGCGCAGGGCGTGCGCGACGTGACCCTGCTCGCCACCGGGTCGGAGGTGGAGATCGCCATGGCGGCGGCCGACCGGCTCGCCACGGACGGCGTCCGCGCCGCCGTGGTCTCCATGCCTTGCTGGGAGCGGTTCGAGGCGCAGACGCCGGCCTATCGAAGCGAGGTTCTGGGCTCGGCGCCGCGCGTCGCCGTCGAAGCCGCCGCGCGGCTCGGCTGGGACCGGTGGATCGGCGAGCGCGGCGTCTTCGTTGGCATGGAGAGCTTCGGCGCCTCGGGCCCGGCAGCGCAGGTCTACGCCCACTTCGGGATCACGGCCGAGAGCGTGGCTGAGGCCGCGCGCGCGCTGATTGGAAGGTAGAGATCAGGGCGCAAGGGCGAGGTTGAGCGCCCCGCCAGACTGAGGAAGCTCAACAGGACCGCTCGCGGCCTCGCGCTCCGCTCGGATGGGCGCGTCCCGCGCTGCTTTTTGACGACTATGCGGGCTTCCCGACGCCGAGCGGAAGGCCTGTACGAAATCGCAACATTTTTATGTCTACGCTATGTTGCGCGGGGGAGAACCCCATCGCGCCTTTAGCTTGGCCGCCCCTAATGAGGCCGTTCTTCAAACGGGGATCCCATGACTTCGACGACTTTCCACCGTTCCGCGCGCGCTATCCTGTCCTGCGCCGCCGCCACGCTGACGATCACCGTTGCGTCTGGCGCCCTCGCACAGAGGGCCCAGCCGATCTTGACCAGCCAAGCCGCAAGCGATCAGGCGGCGGCTAATCAGTCCGAGAGTTCGCCGGCTACGACGGGCCAGGGGACGAGCGCGGCGGTCGCGACGGACCAAACGACGGGCGCAGCGACACAGGCTTCGGCCTCGCCGCCCCCGCCGCAGCTGAGCGACAACCCGATCGCGAGGTTCTTCCAGTATCAGGCCTGGGAGATGAACAAGGACGGGCCGCCCGCGGACCCCAACGCCCCGCCCTCCCGCAAGGCTGGATGGTCTCCCGCGCCCACGACCACGCCGCCGATGCCATTCACCGAATGGCCCTATGGCGGCGCCACCCTGATGGGTACGAACCGGCCGAACTCGGTGGATAGCCCGCTGATGGTTGCGATCGCCAATACCGGCCTCGGCAAGGCGATGCAGGACGCGCACATCCAGCTCTATGGCTGGGTCGACGTCGGCGGCAACGTCAGCAGCAGCACCGTGCAGGGCGGCAACTCGCCAGGCGCCTATGACTATAATCCCAATACGGTGCAGCTGGACCAGGCGGTGCTCTACCTGGAGCGCACGCCCGACACGGTTCAGACCGACCACGTCGACTGGGGCTTCCGCGTGTCGGCTATCTACGGCGTCGACTATCGCTATACGACCTCTTACGGCCTCGCCAGCTGGCAACTGCTCAAGCACAACAAGAACATGGGCTACGACTTCCCCATGGTCTATGGCGAGGTCTATGTGCCGCAGATCGCGCAAGGCCTGTTGATCAGATTCGGCCGCTACATTTCGCTACCGGACATCGAAGCTCAGCTGGCGCCAAACAACTATATGTACTCGCACTCGCTGACTTACACCTACGATAACTATACGAACACGGGTGTCAATTTCACGCTAGCGGCGACCAAGAACGTGTTCCTGCAGTTCGGCATCTCGGACGGCAGTGAGACTGCGTTGTGGAACGTGGGCCGCCAGTTGCCAAACCTTTACGTCCTGGCGGGCAACCGCGACCCGCTGTATCCGGGCACGCAATTCAGGAAGGATCCGGGGGCGCGCCCATCCTACACTGGCTGCCTGCGGCTGCAGACCGACAGCGCCCGCGACAATATCTACTTCTGCGCCAACTCAATCAATACCGGCGCATACGGCTACAACAACCTGCAGTGGCTGGGCTTCACTTACTACCACAAATTCAACGAACACTGGCACATCTCGACCGAGTTCTGGCACATGCAGGAAAACGGCGTGCCCAATATCGACAATCCGACCGCCCAGGCGATCATCGCCGGCGGCGGCACGCCCTTCTCGCCGCAGTTCCTGCCGTACAACGCACCCAACGGGGCGCACTGCCACAGTCAATCGCAGCTGAGCTGTAACGCACCCGAGCAGTCGGCGCTCTTCTATCTGAACTACTCGCCCAATTCGTTGAACAACTTCTCCATCCGGGGCGAGGTGTTCGACGACATCGTGGGTCAGCGGACGGGCGTGGCCACGACCTACTACGAGACGGCGGTGGGCTGGCAACACTGGCTCTCGCCGCAGATCGAACTGCGACCGGAACTCGTGTACTACCACTCCGCGAACCAGCCAGCGTTCAACGGGAACTCGAATCTCGGCATCGCGCCGGACAAGAAGACCCAACTGGTCGCGGCTGGCGACCTGATCATCCATTTTTGATGCATCGCCCGCCGTCACAGGCCGGAGGACAAACCGCCGGCTTGCGGCGGCGGCCGCGAGGGCACAATTGTGCGGCGCTGCGTCCGGCGTACGGGCGCCGCGCCCTCGTCCGAGAGACGCTCCCATGAACGCCCACGTTCGCATCGACGCCGAGCGTCCGCGACGCATCCTGTGCGTGGAGGACGACTTGGAAACCGCCAATCTCCTGGCGGAGGCGCTGGGCGAGCGGGGCTATGACGTGCGCATTGCCCATGACGGCCGCGCCGGTTTCGCCGCAATTCTCGATTTCGAGCCGGACGTCGTGCTGTGCGACATCGGCTTGCCTGTGGCCTCGGGCTTCGACCTGCTCGAACGTGTCACGGCCGCCGCGCCGCGGTTCGGCGAAATGCCCTTCATCTTCCTCACCGCCCTCGCGGACCGTGAGAGCGAACTGCGTGGACGTCGGCTGGGCGCCGACGATTACGTTACCAAGCCCGTCGACTTCGACATGCTGGCGACCATCATCGAGGCCCGATTGCGCCGCCTGGCGCGCGACAGCGTGTGGCCCTCGGAGGTGCGGCTGAGCGCGCGCGAGGTCGACGTTCTCACCTGGTCGGCGCGCGGCAAGACTTCCGAAGAGATCGCGAGGATCCTCGACCTCACCAAGCGGACGGTCGACTTCCACTTCGACACCGCCCGCGGCAAGCTTCAGGTCGCCACCCGCATCCAGGCCGTGGTCAAAGCCGTCTCCGGCCGCCTGATCGCGGTTTGATACCTGCAGCCCTTCGCGCGATAGGTTCCCTTTTTACCACGAACCTCACGAACCACACGAACACCCGAAGAATTCGGAGGACGGATCGTTATCGCGCCGGAGGCGCATTAAACCATTCTTGTTCGTGTGGTTCGTGAGGTTCGTGGTTCATTGCTCTCAGACCACAGACCACCCACGGCCCGAGACGTCTCGATACAGTCAGAGACTCTTACTTCTCAGGGCCCCGCGGAGTAGCTCGCGCCGCTGATCCATGGCCGGCGGCTGGTTTGGCGGCCGTCTTAGAGCCTTTCGCCACCGCCGCCTTAGCTTCGGACCGCGCCGCAGCGGGCTTAGCCGCTGCAACCCCCTTCCCCTTCGGCCCGAACACGCCCAGCGCGTGCCCCGGTTGTTGCGGAATCGAACCAACGCCGGCGTGACTGGCCGGCGCCCCTCCGACCCCCCGTGTCGCCGTGGCCGGCCCTCCAACCGCGCCCGGGTGGGCCGCCGGTCCGTGGCCGACCGGCCGGACATGCAGCGCCGCGGCGGCCAGGAGGGCGCAGATCATGTGTTGTCCGTCCGCGGCCGGCGGGGGCGGAACCGCCGCGGACGGCGGCGGCCTTCCCCACCCCTGCCCATCAGGAGCAGCTGCAGGGCCGGCGCCACCAGCAGCAGCATCACCGGTCCCAAGAGCATCCCGCCCACGATCACCACCGCCAGCGGGCGCTGCACCTGACTGCCGATCCCGTGGGAGATGGCCGCTGGGAAGAGTCCGATGCAGGCCGACAGCGCGGTCATCAGCATCGGGCGCATCCGCTGCGTCGCCGCATGGTGCATCGACGCATCGAGGCTCTCTCCGTGTCGGCGCACCTCGTTGAAGTAGGTGATCATCAGGATCCCGTTCATCACCGCCACGCCGAAGAGGGAGACGAAGCCGATGGCGGCCGAGACACTGAACGGCAGGTGGGCGACCGCCAGGGCGATCAGGCCCCCTCCGATGGCGAAGGGTATGCCCGCGAGAGCGAGCAAGGCGTCGCGCGCGGAGTTGAAGAGGCCGTAGAGCAGGGCGAGGATCAGGATCAGGCTGATCGGCACGATCACCGCGAGGCGCTCCTGAGCGGCGACCAGCTCGTCGAACTCACCGGCCCAGACCAGGCGATAGCCGGCCGGCAGATGGACGTTGTGGTCGATCCGGTCCCGCATTTCGGCCACGGTCGATCCTAGATCACGGCCCCTGACGCTGAACTTGATCGGAATGAACCGCCGGGTCGCCTCGTGATAGATGTACGAGGCGCCTGTATCGAGCCGGATGTCAGCCACGTCCTGTAGCGGCACATAGGCCACCGATCCGGATGAGGTCTGGTAGCCCACGGGGATCGCCCGGATGTCGTCGATCGAACGCCTGTAGGGCTCCTGCACGCGCACGCTCAGGGCGAATTGCCGATCCCCCTCGAGAACCGTCGTGGCCGTGGCGCCCCCCATGGCGGCCTGGATCACCTGGTTCACATCGCCGGTGTTGAGCCCAAAGCGGGCCGCGCGCTCGCGATCGATCCGGATGTTTAGGTTGGGCTGGCCCATGACGTGGAAGACGCCGAGATCGGCGACGCCGCGCACCTGCTCCATCTGGCCTTTCACTTGGTCCGCCAGTTTCTCCAGCACGGCGAGATTCGGCCCGACGATCTTCACCGAGTTCGCGCCCTTCACGCCGGAGAGGGCCTCCTCGACATTGTCCTGAATGTACTGGGAGAAGTTGAAGGCGACGCCTGGGAGCGCGGCGGCGAATTCCTTCTGCAGCTCCTCGGTGAGCTTCTCCTTGGTCATGCCGTGAGGCCACTTGTCGAAGGGCTCGAGCGGTGCGAACAGCTCGACATTGGAGAAGGGCGAGGCGTCGCTGCCGTTGTCCGGGCGCCCGTGCTGCGACACGACGGTGACGATCTCCGGATGGCGCAGCAGGATCTCACGCATCTTGCGCGTGGCCTCGGTGCCCGCCTCGAGCGTGCTGGTGGGCGGCAGGGAGGCCCGGATCCAGTAGTTGCCCTCTTCCAGCGCCGGCAGGAACTCCGATCCGAGGCGGGTGGAGACAGCACCCGCGATCAGCAGGAAGACCACGCCGAAGGCCACGGCCAGGCCCTTGCGCTTCAGCGCGAAGTCGAGGGCCCGCGAATAGGCCACGCGCAGGTGGCGGACGATGAAAGTCTCCGCCTCTTCCACGTGTCGCGGCAGAACGATCGAGGCGAGCACCGGAGTAATGGTGAAGGTCGCGATCAGGGCGCCGGCGAGGGCGTAGCCGTAGGTCCGCGCCATCGGACCGAAGATCTGGCCCTCCACGCCCTGCATGGTGAACAACGGTATGAAGGCCGCCACCGTGATCGCCACGGAGAAGAGCACGGCGGTGTCCACCTGGATGGCGCTCACGAAAATGAGCCGCAGACGGGTGGTCCACTTGCGTCGCCCTTCGAGGGTCTTGGTCGGATCGGGCCCGTAGTCGCCGTCGGCCAGCCGCTCCAGCAAGTGCACCCGCTGATCTCGTGGCAGCTGGAAGTTGCGGAAGATGTTCTCCATCAGGATCACGGCGGAATCGACGATGATGCCGAAGTCGACCGCGCCGATGGAGAGCAGGTTCGCGTCCTGCTTCATCAGCACCAGCAGGATGATGCTGAACAACAGGGCGAACGGGATGTTCGCCGCCACGATGAGCGCGCTGCGGAGGTTCCCGAGGAAGATCCACTGCACCAGGAAGACTAGAATGCAGCCGATGACCAGGTTTTCGACCACAGTGTGCGTGGTGACGTGAACCAGCGAGGTGCGATCGTAGTAGGGGACGATGCGGACGCCAGGCGGCAGGGTTCCGTCGCTGTTCATCTGGGCGACCATCGCCTTGATGCGCGGCACGATCTCATTGGTGTGCTGGGTGCGCCCCATCACCACGATCGAAGCGACAATGTCGTCGTCGTGGTCGCGTCCGGCGATGCCGAGCCTGGGGACGTATCCGACCGAGACCTTGCCGACGTCCCTTATGCGCACCGGCATGCCGTTCTGCTCGGTGAGCACGACGTTCTCGATGTCGGCGGTGCGATAGCCCTGCAGCAGGTCGTCATCGCCGCCGTCGTTGATCAGGCCGATGCCGCGGATGTTGATCGACTGCTGGCCGATCGCGATCTCGCGACCGCCGACGTTGAGGTTGGCGTTGCCCAGGTCGGTGATGACCTGCGGGATCGTCAGGTCGTAGGCGCGCAGCCGGTCAGGGTCGACGGACACGTCGAACTGCTTGGTGGTCCCGCCCCAGCTGTTCACCTGCACCACGCCGGGAATGGTCGACAGTCGGCGCTGGACCACCCAATCCTGGATGGTCCGCAGATTGGTTAGTCCGACGTTCGGCGGACCGACCACCTGATAGCGATAGACCTCCCCGACAAGGCTCGACTGCTGGATCTGCGCGACCTGGTTGCCGGGAAGCGAGACGTTCTGGCTAAGTGAGTTTAATGCCTGCGTGTAGGCGAAATAGTAATCGACGCCGTATTTGAAAGTGACACGGACGAAACTCAGTCCATAGAAAGATGTTGAACGGATATTGGCTACGCCGGGCGTCGAATAGAGCCCGATCTCCATCGGCGTCGTGTAGTATTTCTCCATCTCCTCGGCGGATAGGCCGGCCTGCTGCGCTGTGATCTCAAGGATGACCGGGGCCGGATTAGGATAGGCCTCGACATTCAGACGCGTCACGGCGAAGACGCCCGCGCCGAGGAACACCATCAGGAAGAGGATGATGATCGGCCGACGGGTCAGGCCGAAGGTGAGGATGGCTCGGAACACGGGCTGGGTCTTTCGGCGGCGCGGTCAGTCGCCCGACTCGGCGGCGTTCTGCATATTGCTGAGGTAGATCGCGCCAGAGGTGACGACCTGCTCGCCGTTTTGGAGGCCTGAAACGACCTGGTCGTAGCCGTTCTGCTGGGCTCCAAGGGTCACGGTCCGGCGCTGGAAATGCCGGTCGTCGCGGGTGACCCAGAGGGTCATTGTCCCGTCGCCCTCGCGCACGATGGCCGACTGGGGCACGGCCAGGCCGGTGACGACGGCGCCGGTGTGGATGATGAAGCGGGCGAACATCCCGGGTTTAAGTTCGTGCGCCGGGTCGCGCACCTCGGCCCGCACCAGGACGGTGTGCGTCCCCGGATCGGAGCTGGGCCCAACGACAGACACGACGCTATCGAAGGTCCGGCCCGGGAAGGCGTCGACCGCGACCTCGACCTTCTGCCCCGGCCGGAACAGCGGCGCCTCGGTCTCGGGAGGCGTGGCGTTCATCCAGAGCGTGGAGACGTCGGCGACGGTGAACGGCGCTGGGGACGATCCGGGCTGGGCCAGCAGGCCAGGCTGGGCGGAGCGGGCGGTCACGAGTCCGCTCACGGGGCTGGCCACGGAAAGCGCGGGATCGATCCGCCTGGAGGCGACCATGTGGTCGATCTGCGCGTCGGACTTGCCGAAGACGCGTACCGCCGAGCGCGCAGCGGCAAGATTTCCGGCCGCCGTCATCTGGTCGGAGACCGCCTGGTCGTAGTCCTTCTCCGAGACGCCCTTCGTCGCGCGCAGTTTTGTCACCCGCGCGAGCTCGGCGGTGAGGTTGTCGTAGACGCCCGCCGCCGCGATCAGGTTGGATTCGGCCTGGATCAGGTCGGGGCTCTCGATCGTGTAGAGCACCTCCCCTCTCGTCACCCGATCGCCGAGCCGCGCCTTCGCCTCGAGGATCTTGCCCTGGTAATTGGGGAAGACCTGGACGGCCTTGTCCTCGTCCCAGTCCAGCGTGCCGTAGGCGTTCACCTCAGGGGCGAAGTCGTGTGTGCCGACGACGCCGATGGTGACGGCGCGCCGCTGCTCGGGCGTCAGCTCGACTGCAGTCGCCGTCGGGGGCGCCACGCGCGTTTCCTGGTCCGCGCGCGGTCCGCTACAGGCGGCCAGCATCGCGGCCGCCGCGCCGCCCGCGGCGACGAGCCATGCCGAATTGCGCCCCGAGATCATCGAGCCTCCTGGTCCAGGGGGCGAGAAGTCGGCCAGCGGGGCCGCAGGGGTCTACTGTGACTAATGACAATGGCCTGGCACGCGCGGAGCCTTGAGGATCAGGGTTTAGACAGGGATCCTGCCGTGACGTCGAAGGAACGACACCGCCTGCGCCGCAATCTCCTCGCGCCCGTCCTTCTCGCGGGCGCGAGCCTTATGGCCGGGTGCGCGGTCGGACCGAATTTCCACCGGCCCCCGGCGCCCGAGAACGCGGGATATCAGCCAGAGCCGCTGCCCGCACAGACGACGGGAACCACTGGGATTCCCGGCGGCGACGCCGAACGGTTCGTCATGGGACGCGATATTTCCTTCGCCTGGTGGAAGACCCTCGGGTCGGCGAAGCTCGACGGCTTGGTCGACCTGGCGCTGAAGAATAATCCGCAGCTACCCGCCGCTCAGGCAGCGCTCAAGGAGGCGCAAGAACTCACGGCGGCGCAGCGTGGCTATTTCTACCCGACGATCGGCGGCGACTACCAGCCGAACCACCAGCAGCTCGCCGGCAACCTCGGCGGCAACGCCCCAGGCGTGCAGGGCAACGGACAGGACATCTCGGCTCAGCAGACCACGAGCGGCCCGCCCTTCAACCAGCCGGCGATCTACAGCTTCTTCACCTCGACAGTGTCTCTCAGCTACGTGCCGGACATCTTCGGCGCGAACCGGCGGCAGGTCGAGACCGCAGCCGCCCAGGCAGAACAGACACGTTTCCAGATGGAAGCGACCTACATCACTCTGGCTGACAACGTGGTCGCCGCGGCGGTCCAGGAAGGCTCGCTCAACGACCAGATCGCCGCGGTCCGCGCCTTCATCGCGGACAATCAGCACGCGCTCGATATCGTCCGTGGGCAGTATGAGACCGGCTATGCGTCGCGGGCTGACGTGGCGGCGCAGGAGACCGCTTTGGCCCAGGCCAAGGCGCTGCTGCCGCCGCTGCAGAAACAGCTCGAGCAGACGCACGATCTCATCCGCGCGCTCGTCGGAGACCTGCCGAACGCCCAGCTCGACATGACCTTCAGCCTGGCCGACTTCCATCTGCCCCAGGAACTGCCGGTCAGTCTTCCCTCAAAACTGATCGAGCAACGCCCGGACATTCGGGAGGCCGAAGCCCAGATGCATGCGGCGAGCGCCCAGGTTGGCGTCGCCATCGCCGCCCGGTTGCCCCAGATCACCCTCACCGCCTCCGCCGGTGGCGCGGCCGCGGAAGTGACCCAGATGTTCGCCCACGGCGGCCCGTTCTGGTTCTTCGGGGCCGACATCGCCCAGACCATCTTCGACGGCGGCACCCTGCGCCACCGCCAGAAGGCGGCCGAGCAGGCTCTGGTCCAGGCCGGCGCGCAGTACCGCAGCGCAGTCATCACCGCCTTCCAGAATACGGCGGACACTCTGCACGCGATCCAGTCGGACGCCGACGGGTTGGCCGCCGCAGCCGATGCGGAAAAGGCCGCTCGTACGTCGCTGGACGTGGCTCGGGGCCAGTACGAGACGGGCTATGTGAACTACCTGACCTTGCTCTCCGCCCAGGAGGCCTACCAGCAGGCTGTGATCGCCCGCGTCCAGGCGGCGACCAATCGCTATGGCGACGCCGCGGCCCTGTTCCAGGCCCTCGGTGGAGGCTGGTGGAACCGCGGCTGAGTTAGCCCTCCGCCCATGCGATAGATCCGCCATGCGCTCGATCCGCTCGCAGGTCTCCGCCGCCTTCCTGCTGTTCCTGCTGCTGACGGTGATCCTGGCTGTCTTCAGCATCGGAGAGCTGGCGGCCGTGAACCGGACCTCCCAGGAGGTCCGAGGCAGATGGCTGCAGAGCGTCCGCCTGCTCGGGGACCTCAACAACTACACGTCCGACTATCGCGCCGCGGAGGCCGACCGGATCCTCGCCGCCGGACCGACCCAGGTTGCCCGGGCCGAACAGAACCTGAAGGACCTGGACCTGCACGTGGCGATCGCCCGGAACGGGTACGCGCAGCTCCCTCACGATTCGCGTGAGCGATCGCTCTACAGCCGCTTCGATTCCGACTGGGCCGCGTACCATGGCCTGGCCGCCGAAGTGACCGCTCTGGCGCGACAGGGCGCCATGGCAAACGCGAGGGACACCTACGTTGGGCGTTCCGGGCCAGCTTATGACGCCGCCAGCAACGCTCTGGGCGCGCTGACCGAGCTCACTGTGTCGCGCGCGCAGGCCGCCAGCGGCAGGGCGGCTGAGCGCTACCGTTCCGCGCGGTGGGTGCTCGTCGCCGCCATAGCCGCGGCTTTCCTGGCAGTCGTCGCCTCCCTGGAGCTGGTGACCCGATCCGTTTCAAACCCATTGCTCGCCCTGGCGGCGCGGATGCGCGCCCTGGCCGCCAACAACACGACGATGGACATCCCCGGTGAAGGCCGCGCGGACGAAATCGGCGAGATGGCGAGGGCCGTCCGGGTCTTCCGCACGAACGCGATCGAGCTTGCCCGCGCCCAGGAAGGCTTGAGGCGGCAGGCAAAACTGCTGCAGCGCAGCCTCGACCAGGAGCGGAGGCTCTCGAACCTGCAACGCGACTTCGTCTCCATGGCCTCGCACGAGTTCCGCACGCCCCTGACGGTGATAGACGCACAGGCTCAGAACCTCGCCCGCCACGAGGGTCGGCTCGCCTCAGGCGAAGCGACGGAGCGCGCGGCCAGCGTCCGACGCAGCGTCCGTCGCATCACCGAGGTGATCGACAGCCTGCTGCAATCCACGGATATCGACGGCGCCGCGGCCCTGCAGGCGCGTCTGGCGGTGTTTGACCCCGCCGTCGTCATCGCAGAGTCGATGACCTTGCAGCGCGAGAGCGCACCGGCGGGCCAGATCGAAGAGGATCTGGAGCGCGCGCCGCGCCGCATCGTCGCCGACCGCGTGCTCCTGGCTCAGGCAGTGAGCAATCTGCTCTCCAACGCCGTCAAATATTCTCCGCCGGAGAGTCCAGTGCGCCTGCGGGCCTGGGGCGAGGCGGGCCGCCTTTTCATCAGCGTCGCGGACGAGGGACGCGGCATTCCCGAGGCGGACGTCGACCGCGTCTTCGACCGCTACCGGAGGGGCGCAAACGTCGGCGGCGTGGCGGGCGCCGGCGTCGGCCTCTTCCTGGTGCGGACCGTCGCCGAATTGCATGGCGGTTCGGTCTCGGTGCGCAGCCGCGAGGGCGAAGGCGCCTGTTTTACCCTGGAGATCCCGCTCGAACCGTCGAACGGAGCGTCCCCAGCGGCTGAGAGGCGTTAGTCGGCGCCCGAAGATGTCTTCCGTATGTCACAGAAGACGCACTAAAAGGCGAAGTACGAGCGCGCGCGAGAGTCGCTAGAGAGGCCGGCGTGTTGGCGCGGTGCGCCCTTTGGGGGAGACGCCTGGACCCGTGACCACGCCGAGCGACCAGCCCGCCGCACCCGCAGGGGGCATGCCGCCCACCCGGCAGTGGGTGATCCTTGCGATCGTCGCCGGCGTCGCCCTGGCGCTGTTCCTCCTGGCCCCGGCGGTGGGTCGGCTGTTCGCGCCAAAGCCGCCGCCGCCCGCGCCCGCGCCCCCGCCGGGAACCTTCCAGGCCACCGCCCAGGAGTGGTCGACTCTCGGTTTCGCCAAGACTCAGCTGATGGATTTCGTTCCCAGCGACACCACCGAGGGGAAGATCTCCGTCGACGAGACGCGGACCACGGCTGTGTTCTCGCCCTACACAGGGCGAATCACCCGCGTGATGGCGCAGGTCGGGGACCATGTCCGCGCGGGACAGCCCCTCTTCGCCGTCAACGCCGCTGAGTTCGTCCAGGCCCAGAGCGACCTTCTCACCGCCGGCGCCCAGGTCCGGCTTACCAAGGCCGCTCTCGAGCGACAGCAAGCCTTGCTCAAGGTGAACGGGGCGGCCTTGAAGGACGTCCAGCAGGCGCAGAACGACTACGCCACGGCCATGGCCAACCTCGAGGCCGCACGCAATCGGCTGCGGGTGCTCGGGATGAGCGCCGCCCAGGTCGCGGCGACGGAAGCGGGCGCAGGCGCGCGCGGCATAGCCCCCGATACGGTGGTGGTCTCGCCGATCACAGGCGTGATTACCCAACGGTCGGTGGGTCCGGGGCAGAATCTCGCGAGCCTATCCAATAACGGCGGCGGAACGCCTGCCTTCACCGTCAGCGACCTGTCGCGGGTCTGGTTGGTGGGAGACCTTCGCGAACTGGACGCCCCCCTGGCCCACGTCGGGGAACTCGCCGACGTCCGCGTGGGCGCCCTCCCCGGTCGCGTATTCCGCGCACGCGTGGATTTCGTCTCCCCCATCGTCGATCCGACTACACGCCGCGTCACCGTTCGGGCTTCAATTGCAAATCCAGGCCGCGACCTTCTGCCCGACATGTACGCAACCTTCGACCTGATCACTGGTCCCATTCATCAGGCGTTAGGCGTGCCGACGGATGCGGTGATCTATGAAGGGGACACGGCGCGCGTCTGGGTCGCCCGACCGAACCGGGTGCTTGGCCTGCGGACGATCAAGACCGGGCAGACGCACGATGGGATGGTGGAAGTCGTCTCCGGCCTGCAGGCCGGCGAGGTCGTGGTGACCTCCGGCTCCCTCTTCATCGACCGCGCGTCCAAAGGCGCCTGAGACCCCGCCGATGAACTCCGTGGTCTCCTTCGCGCTTCGTCGGCGCGGTCTGGTGATGGTCTTCCTCGCCACCGTCCTCGTCGCCGGGATCTTCGCCTTCACCCGCCTCAACATCGAGGCCTATCCCGATCCCGTGCCCCCACTGGTGGAGGTGGTGACCCAGAATACGGGCCAGTCCGCAGAGGAGATGGAGCGCTACATCACCATCCCGATCGAGATCCAGGTGGCGGGGATACCGCACATCAGTTCGGTTCGGACCATCTCCCTGTTCGGCCTGTCAGACGTGAAGGTGCAGTTCACCTACGACTTCACCTACGACGAGGCCGAACAGCGGGTGATCGACAGGCTGACCCAGCTTGGGACCCTGCCCAACAACTCCCAGCCGCTCATCTCGCCCGAGAGCCCGATCGGCGAGATTTACCGCTACCGTCTCGTTGGGCCGCCTGGCTATTCCGTCACCGACCTCAAGACGCTGCAGGATTGGGTGCTGGAGCGCCGTTTCAAGGCCGTGCCCGGCGTGATCGACGTCAGCGGGTGGGGCGGCAAGACCAAGACCTTCGACGTCGACATCGACAAGGCCAAGCTGGTCGCCAACGGCCTGACCCTCCCGCAGGTCGTCAGCGTCATCAACAACAGCAACATCAACGTCGGCGGCCAGACCGTGAACATCGGTCCGCAGGCGGCGATCGTCCGGGGCGTCGGACTGATCCACTCGCCCGAGCAGATCGGCGACACCATGATCGCCTCGAACAATGGCGCGCCGGTGCGTCTGCGCGATATTGCGACCATCGAAGTCGGCCACTTGCCGCGCCTGGGGATCGCTGGCCAGGACTTGGACGACGACATCGTCCAGGGCATCGTCTTGATGCACCGTGGGGAGAAGAGCACCCCTACGATCAAGGGGGTGGAGGACGAGGTCAAGAAGATCAACGCCTCGAACATCTTGCCGCCAGGCGTGAAGATCAAGACCGTCTACGACCGTCGGAACCTGATCAACGTCACGACCGACACCGTTCTGCACAACATGGCCGAGGGGATTATCCTGATCTTCCTCGTCCAATGGCTGTTCCTCGGAAATCTGCGAAGCGCCGTCATCGTGGCGACCACGATTCCGTTCGCTCTGTGCTTTGCCATACTGATCATGACTTTAAGCGGGGAGTCGGCGAACCTGCTTTCGGTGGGCGCCATCGACTTCGGCCTTGTCGTCGACGCTACCGTGATCATGGTCGAGAACGTCTACCGCCATCTGTCCCGGCCGATCGCCACCCCGCGTGGCCGCGCAAACCGGATGACCCGCAAGCTGGCTACGATCCGCGAGGCGGCGTCAGAAGTGAACCGCGCGATCTTCTTCTCGGCGGCGATCATCATCACCAGCTTCATTCCGCTCTTCACGCTCACAGGCGTCGAGGGCCACATCTTTGGCCCGATGGCGAAGACCTACGCCTACGCCATCGCCGGAGGGCTGCTCGCGACCTTCACGGTCACCCCCGCGTTGAGCGCGCTGCTGATGCCGCGCACGGTCCAAGAGAGGGACACCCTTGTCGTTCGCGGCCTCCGCCGGGCGTACGAGCCTGCTCTCGACTTTGCCCTTGCCAACCGCATTCTCACTCTTGGCGGCACGGCCCTGCTGCTGGTGATCACCGTCCTGGCGGCGTCATCGCTAGGGCTCGAGTTCCTGCCGCACCTCGAGGAAGGTAACTTCTGGATCCGCGCCGAGATGCCCGCGGCCACCTCGCTGGAATCGAGCAACCGGTTCGTCAACGAGATGCGACGCGTCATGATGCGATACCCGGAAGTTCAGACTGTTGTCTCGCAGCACGGGCGCCCCGACGACGGGACCGACACCACCGGTTTCTTCAACGCCGAGTTCTTCGTACCGCTCAAGCCGTTCAACACCTGGCCGCACGGGATGGACAAGCCGAAGCTGACGAAGATCCTCAATGATGATCTCACGAGCCGCTTCCCCGGTGTCGACTTCAACTTCTCCCAGAACATCGAGGACAACGTCGAAGAGGCCGCCTCAGGCGTTAAGGGTGAGAATTCGGTCAAGCTGTTCGGAGGCGATCTGGAGACGCTTCAGAAGACCGCGGAGAAGATCAAGGACGTGATGGCGACAGTGCCGGGGATCACCGACCTTGCCGTGTTCAACTCGCTCGGCCAGCCAACAGTGCGGATCGACGTCGATCGTGCAAAGGCGGCGCGCTACGGACTCGCGCCTGGGGATGTCAACAC
>JAFANN010000028.1 GCA_019232665.1 Caulobacteraceae bacterium
ACGTCGCGTGCATCTTGGCCGCGCCAAGAACGCGGCCATTGCCGGTCGCTCGCCTGGCCCAGCCATGGGTCGCCGGCACTGACGGCCGGCGATGACGAAAATCAGGGGGTGAAGGCGAATAAATTCACAGCCTCGGACGCCGGCGGAGAATGGCGTCCCGCCGAAGCTTCTACTCCGCCGCCAGGCTCATCGGAGGGCCGCGGTCCTTGAAGTTGATCGCCTTGAGATAGGCGATGCCCTCCTCGGCGATGTCGTCGCCGACCATGCGGTCGCCCTCGCTCTTCAGCTCGTCCATGTCGACATAGACAGCGTAGAAGGCGCGCGTGCGGTCAGTGATGATGCCGGCGTTGAGCAGCGTCTTGATCAGGACCCGGAAGATATTCGTGGCTTCCTTCATGTCCTCGCGACGCTTCTCGTCCGAAGCGAGCTTCTGGATCTCATCAAGCACCTTGTCCGGGTCGAGGCCGAATTCGGCGTAAAGGTCGCGCTGCTCGCTCGGCGAGACGAGGTTGAACAGCAGGATCTGGAAGCAATGGGCCGCCCAGTCCTCGATGATGGCGTGTTCTTCGGGGGTCAGCTTCGGAACCGTGCGGTCGGCCCAGATCTTCCCGAACTTGTGGTGGAAGGCCTCGTCGGTCATCACCAGCTGCATCAGCTTCTTGCCGAGCGGGTCGTTCAGCTTCTGGAAGAAGGTGGCGAAGGCGCCCATGGCGAGGCCCTCGACCAGCATCTGCATACCGATGATCTTCTTGTAGACCTCGGGGGAGTCGATGATGTCGACCAACAGGTCCTTGAGGACGATGCTGCACTCGACCGGGCGGCCCCAGCGGGCCTTGATGTACTTGGCGAAGGCAGTGACGTGACGGGCTTCTTCGCGGGTCTGGTTGGCCGCGTACTCCTGCGCCCCCTGGTCATAGAGCACGTGGCAAAGCGAAGCCGAGAGGTTCAGCGCGCCCTGTTCGCCGTGCAGGATGGAGGAGAAGCTGCGCAGCAGGGACTTGTTGATGAACTGCGCCCGCAGCGCCGGGTCCTTCAGGTGATTGGAAACGTAGTCGGTTTGTATCGCGATATTCAGGTCTTCGGGAACCAGAGGTTGGGTTTCCATGTCCCACGGCTCGTCGAAGTCGATGTACTTCTTGTCGAGTGGATCCCAGAAGTGGTCGTGCGTGGCGCTGATGATCTTGTCGAACGCCGTCGAACGCTGTCCGTAACGGTCCAGAGTCAGCATGGACTCGAAATCGTCCGGCGCAACGGCGTCGTAGATCAGGTCCTTGGTGATGTTTCCATCCGCCACGCGCAACTCTCCCGAAGGTTGTCCTTGAGGCCAGACTGAACGGCGGGATGCGCGGAGTCAACGAAAAATGACGCCTGCGTCACGAATTTGGCGGAAGGCGAAAGGTCAAGGCCACCCTCTCCCGCAAGGGGAGAAGGAAATCGTTGAACACCAACGACTTCAATTCACCGAAGAGTCGCGGAAGGCGCCCTAGATCGTCGCCGGGCGCGGCGAGCCCAGGGACAGGCGCACGACGCGCTCCACCGTCCCTGCGTCATAGGGTTTGGCGATCAGCGGCCACTCGGGCTTGGGCATGTCCTGGTAGGCGCTGGCGAGGACGATGCGCAGGGAGGGCCAGCGGCGCGCGGCCGTCTTGGCCAGTTCGGGGCCGGTCATCCTGGGCATGCGGCAGTCGCTGAAGACGAGATCGATGTCCGGACGTGACTCCAGCAGGTCGAGCGCCTCCTTGCCATCGGCGGCGTCGATCACCTCGAATCCCATATCCTCGAACATGTCGCGCGCGTTCATTCGTACGAGCGCTTCGTCCTCTACAACGAGGACAACCTGCCGATGCTCCTCGCGGACGACATCCTGCGGAACAGTCATTCGCACACCCCCGGCGCGACAAAAGAACACACGCCTTGAGTCCCGTAAAGCACAATCAGTACTTCAAAGAGAAGTCCCTAAATCTGAAACTTTTACGGAACCCACTCAGTCAAGCCTGTTTATGAACGATAACGTACACACGTGAGCGGATTCAGCGCTGTGCTGACGATTCCGCCCGGCGGTCGCGCCGCGCCGAAACCTGCAGGCGCAGGGCGTTCAGCTTGATGAACCCCGCCGCGTCGCGGTGGTCGTAAGCTACCTTGCCCTCTTCGAATGTCACCAGGTCCTGATCGTACAATGACAGCGGACTTGTGCGGCCGATGATCGAGACGTTGCCTTTGTAGAGCTTCACGCGAACGCGTCCGCTGACCTTGGCTTGGGAATGGTCAATAGCGGCCTGCAGCATTTCGCGTTCAGGGGTGAACCACATGCCATTGTAGATGAGTTCGGCATATTGGGGCATGAGCGCATCCTTCAGATGCATCGCGCCCCGATCGAGGGTGATCGACTCGATTCCACGGTGGGCGGCCAGAAGGATGGTACCGCCCGGCGTCTCGTAGACACCGCGAGACTTCATCCCGACGAATCGATTCTCGACCAGATCCAGACGGCCTACGCCATTATCGTGGCCGAACTTGTTGAGGCTGGTCAGAAGGACGGCGGGCGACAGGGCCTCGCCGTCGATCGCGACTGGGTCGCCCTTCTCAAAATCCATCGTGAAGACGAATGGCCGGTCAGGCGCCGCCTCCGGCGCCATCGTCCGCATGTGCACGAATTCCGGAGGTTCGACCGCGGGATCCTCCAGTATCTTTCCCTCGGACGAGGAGTGCAGAAGGTTGGCGTCGACGCTGAACGGCGCCTCGCCCCGCTTGTCCTTGGCGATGGGGATCTGATGCGCCTCGGCGAAGGCGAGCAGGGCCTCTCGGCTCTTGAAATTCCATTCCCGCCAGGGCGCGATGACCCGGATGTCCGGCTCGAGCGAGTAGTAGCCGATCTCGAAACGGACCTGGTCGTTGCCCTTGCCCGTGGCGCCGTGACAGACCGCGTCGGCGCCCACCTTGCGGGCGATTTCGATCTGCGCCTTGGCGATCAGAGGTCGCGCGATCGAGGTCCCGAGCAAGTACTGCCCCTCGTAGACCGTGTTGGCGCGGAACATCGGGAAGACGTAATCACTGACGAAGGTCTCGCGCAGGTCCTCGATGAAGATGTTCTCAGGCTTTACGCCCATCAGCAGCGCCTTCTCGCGCGCGGGCGCGAGCTCCTCGCCCTGGCCGAGGTCGGCGGTGAACGTGACCACCTCGCAGCGATAGGTCTCCTGCAGCCACTTCAGGATGATCGAGGTGTCCAGGCCTCCGGAATAGGCGAGGACGACCTTCTTCACGGTGTCGGGCAAGCGGGTCTCTCCTGGAACCTGGGGACGCGTGGGGCGGGCGCGCCTTAAGAGCGTCGCATTGCCTCCGGCGCAAGGGGCGACTTGGCCTATACGGTGACCTGGGCGCCGAGCTCGACCACCCGCCCGGGCGGGATCTTGAAGAAGTCGATCGGACTGGCGGCGTTTCTCATCAGGAAAATGAACAGGTGGTCCTGCCAGGGTGGCATGCCCGACCGCTCGTCCGACACCAGGGTGCGCCGCCCGAGGAAGAAGCTGGTGGACATGATGTCGAACTTCAGCCCCATCCTTTTGCAGTGCGCCAGGGTCTTGGGCACATTGGGGCTTTCCATGAAGCCATATCGCAGGGTGACGCGCTTGAACTCCGGCGCGATGGTCTCGATCACGACACGGTCGTCCTCCGCGACCCGGGGCGTTTCCGCCGTCTCGATCGTGAGCAGCACGTTGCGCTCGTGCAGGACCTTGTTGTGCTTGAGGTTGTGCATCAGGGCGACCGGCGCGAGGTCGGGATTGGCTGTGAGGAACATCGCCGTCCCCGGCGCCCGATGCGGCGGGCGGCTGGCCAGCATCTCGATCAGCTCGACGATCGGCAGGCTGTCAGACCGGGTCTTTTCGGTGAGGATGCGCACCCCCCGTGACCAGGTCCACATCACCAACACCAGTCCGCCGCCGAAGATCAGCGGCAGCCAAGCGCCCTCGGCGATCTTGAGCAGATTGGACGTGAGGAAGACGGCGTCCACGCAGGCGATGGGCGTGAACAGGGCCGCCACCTGAAGCCAGTTCCACCGCCAAAGCCGGCGCGCCACCACCACGGTGACCAGGGTGCTGATGAACATCGTTCCGGTCACGGCCACGCCGTAGGCCGAGGCGAAGCGGTGCGAGTTCTGGAAAATACCGAGCAGCAGCAGCACCCCGGTGATCATCATCCCGTTCACCGCCGGCACGAAGATCTGGCCCGACTGAGTCTCCGAGGTTCTTCGGATCTCGATGCGCGGCAGAAGACCCAGCTGAACCGCCTGCCGGGTCATCGAGAACGCGCCGGTTATCACGGCCTGACTGGCGATCACGGCTGCGGTCGTGGCGAGGATCAAAATGGGCCAGTAGAGCGCGTGCGGCGCCATGTCGAAGAACGGGCTGAACCGCGCGCCGGGATGCTCGAGCACCAGCGCCCCCTGGCCGAGATAGTTGAGGGCCAGGCAGGGGAAGACGAGACCCACCCACGCCGCGCGGATCGGGCGCCGGCCGAACTGGCCCATGTCGGCGTAGAGGGCTTCGGCGCCCGTCACCGCCAGGAACACTGCGCCCAGGATGATGAAGCCGACGAAGCCGTTGCGAAGCAGGAAGCGGATCGCCCAGAGCGGGTTGATCGCCCTCAAGACCGAGAAATCGTCCTTCAGGTGCCACACGCCCAGGGCGGCCAGTGTGAGGAACCAGACCGTCATGATCGGCCCGAACAGGGCGCCCATGCGGCCCGCGCCGCGACCCTGGGCCAGGAAAAGCGCCAGCAGGATCGCGCCGGCCACCATCACGACACGCGGGCCCAAGATTTCGCCGAGGTGCGGAGCGCCGTTGAGGCCTTCGACCGCCGAGAGCACGGAGAAGGCGGGCGTGATCACCCCGTCCGCGTAGAACAGCGAGACGCCCAGGATTCCCAACAGGAAGACCGGGAAGGCGGGTCGGCCGAGAGCCCGTTGGGCGAGGTTCATCAGCGCCACGGCCCCGCCCTCGCCGTTGTTGTCGGCGCGCATGAGGACCAGGACGTACTTGACCGTGACGATGAGGGTCAGGGTCCAGAGGATCAGTGAGACGACCCCAAGGACCGCCAAGTGCGGCGGGCCCACCGGCCGGGAATGCGCGAGCGCCTCGCGAAGCGCGTAGAGCGGGCTAGTGCCGATGTCGCCGAACACTACGCCCACGGCGCCGATCGACAGGGCCGCAAAACTTCGTCGGCGCCCCGGCTCACGTCGCAGCTCCGGCAGATGCTCGTCTGGATGGGGCTTTGGGCCACCCGACGTGGCGTCCGCGGCGGTGGGGCGTGGCGCAGCCGCTAGAGGCGCATCCAAATGTCTTTCTCCAGCCGCCCCCAGCGGGCCGGTCCTCTTGGCTCCGCCCCCGGCGATGGGCGCGCGCCGTACACCCGATCCCCGAGCCATTCAATGCGCCATTGTTTCAGCGAAGAGCCTACCGGCAGGATAGCTTCTGCAATGCGCGGAACGCCATCCTGGGTTCCCCCCACGTCCCGTCAGCGTGTCGCCGGACGCGCGCCTGGAGCCGGACCGAGCAGCTCCGCCGCAGTATGATGGCGATCGTTCTGATAGGGCGCGGCGGTTTCGCGGCGCACCAGGTTCACGGTCGAGTCGCGAAGTCCGATGAGCATGAACTGCACGGCCATGGCGCAAAGGATCAGGCCCAGCACTCGAATAACAACCGCCGCGCCGACGCGACCCAAGGCGCGGGAGATCAAGTCGGTGAACCAGAAGGCGGCGACGATGATCAAACAGATGGCGGCGATCACAGCGACGCCGATCGCAAAGCCGGTGGGCCCGAACTGTCGCGCCTCCTCGGCGAAGATGACCGCGGAGGAGATGGCGCCCGGCCCGATCAGCAGGGGCATGCCGAAGGGAACGATGAGCCGTTCGAACTGCGCGAGCGCGCGCGCCTGGGTCGACAGCTCCGCCGCCTCGCGCTCGGAGTCGGCGACGGAATGCAGAAGGTCTCCCCGCGCCATGTCGAGCCCCAGCAGGAGCAGCAGGATTCCGCCCGCGATGCGGAACGCCGGCATCGAAATGCCGAAGAACCGCAGGAGGGCCAGACCCGTGACGAAGAAGAAGGTGAGGAAGGCGAAGGCGAAGATCGAGATGTAGATCGCCGTCAGCCGCCGGCCGGAACGCGTGGTTCCCGCGGTCGCGGCGGCGAACAGCGGCACATTGCCGATCGGGTCGATCAGCGCGAACAACGCCACGAAGAAGTTTATCGCGAAGTCGGCTGGTCCCATCCCGGCCAAGCCGTACCGGAGGGCGGGTCAGAAGTCGACGGCGACGCCCTTGCGCTCCCAGTCGCCGAAGCGCGTGGGTTCGGGCCCCGACGGGCCGCCTTGCTCAGGCGGCAGTTTCTCGCCGCTGGCCTCGGCGTCGCGCCTTTGGGCAGCCTCTTCGAGCGCCCGGCGCGCTGCGGGCGTCAGCACCTTTCCAGGCGCGGCGTTAGGCGGAACATCCTGGCACATGTCCGCGATATGGCCCCCCCGCGCGGCTGCCGCAAACGCGTCGGTCTTGCGAACAGACGCCCGCCGGGCGCAGGGATGGCGCGGTGATGGACAAGGCCGCTCCCACCAATCCCCGCCTCGCCGCGCTTCGCCTCGTCCAGGCCGCGCTCGCCCGCCGCGGAGGCCTGGACGACGCCCTCTCGACGCCAGCCATCCTCGGCATGACGGTCCAGGATCGAGCCTTCGCCCGCGCCGTGGCGATGGCCGCCCTGCGTCACCTGGGGCCGATCGATCGCGTCCTCGACTCGCGCCTGCGCAAGGACCCGCCCGAGCCAGTGCGCGATCTGCTGCGGATCGGCCTGGCCCAGGCGTTCTGGCTCGACACGCCCGACTTCGCCGCTGTCGACACCACCGTTGCGCTGGCGCCGCAGCCCTTGCGGGGGCTGGTCAACGCCGTGATGCGCGGCGCACTGCGGGATGGGCCGCCGCCGGACGATCCGCGCAACCTCGCCCCGCCATGGCTGCTGGCGCGATGGACGGCGGCCTACGGCGAGGCGGACGCCCTCGCGATCGCCCGGCAGATCGCCGTGGAGCCGGCGACGGACCTGACCCTCCGCGACGGCGCCAACGACGGGCTCGCCGCCCAGCTCGAGGCGGAGGTGACGCCCGGGGGATCGCTGCGCGTGCGCCGGCGCGGCGACGTCGCCGAGTGGCCGGGCTACGCCGAGGGTCAGTGGTGGGTTCAGGACGCGGCCGCCGCCGTGTCGGCCCGCCTTCTCGCGGTCCAGTTGGGCGAGACCGCCGTCGATCTCTGCGCCGCGCCTGGCGGCAAGACACTGCAGCTCGCCGCGGCGGGCGCCCGGGTTACGGCCCTGGACAAGTCCTCGGGACGCTTGCGCCGCGTGAAGGCCGGCCTCGAACGTACGGGCCTCACGGCCGAGACCTTGGTAGCGGACGCCGCCGAATGGGGCGACACGCGCCAGTTCGACGCCGTGCTGCTTGACGCGCCCTGCTCCTCCAGCGGGACCTTCCGCCGCCACCCGGACGCTCTTTGGAACGCCCGGCCAGGCGACATCGCCGCCCTCGCCGCCCTGCAGACCCGCCTGCTGGACTCGGCCGCGCCCCGCGTGCGACCGGGCGGCCGCCTCGTCTACAGCGTCTGCTCGCTGGAGCCTGAGGAGGGCGAAGCCCAGATCCGCGGCTTCCTCGCCGCTCACTCCGACTTCACGCTCGACCCGGCGGCTCCCGGCGAAGCCGGCGCCCCACCGGCCAGCCTCACCCCCGACGGTTGGCTGCGCATCCTTCCCCACCACCTCGAAGGCGGCATCGACGGTTTCTTCGTCGCCCGGATGCGGCGAGACCTTTAATCGTCGCGACCTCGGCCGGCGTAACCCTCGCGGCCCGCTCGGCGAACTGCTCCCCAACTCGGCTGGCTGACGGCCGTGAGGAGTAGAATGATGTCGATCCGATCGCTTTGCGGCGCGGCGGCCGCGCTGGCCCTGGCTGCAGTCACCGGGGCGCCGGCGCTCGCCGCCGATGCGCAGCACCCGACCGTGGTGGAGCTGTTCCAGAGCCAGGGGTGCTCGTCCTGTCCCCCGGCGAACGCGAACGCCATCGCCCTCAGCAACCGCCCGGACCTCCTTATCCTCAGCTTCGGCGTGACGTACTGGGACCAGCTCGGGTGGAAGGACACCTTCGCCTCGCCCCAGTACACGCGGCGGCAGTGGGACTACGCCCACGCCCTGCGTCACACGGACGTCTGGACGCCGCAGGTGGTGGTCAACGGCCGCGCCGATGACATCGGGGTGCGACGCGACGAGCTCGAAGCCCTGATCCGGCGCGAGGACCGCGGCGCGGGCGGGCCGGCCATCACGGTCGGAGGCGACCGGGTCTCGGTCGGGGCGGCGCCGATGCGCCGATCCGCTGAGGTGCTGCTGGTCCGCTACGATCCCAACATCGTCCAGGTTCCGATCGCGCGCGGCGAGAACGCCGGCAAGACCCTGCCGCACAGGGACGTCGTCAAGTCCTTGATCCGTCTCGGCGCCTGGTCCGGCGCGGCCGAGGCCTATCGCCTTCCGCCGGCGGCGCCTGGCCTGAAGTCCGCGCTGCTCATCCAGGACGGCCCAGGCGGTCCGATCCTTGCCGCCGCACGGCTCTGACCCGATTCCGGCCTGAACGGCCGGTCTGCCCATCCCGCCCGGGGGCGGGATCCCAAGGCCGCTCCAGGCCAACCCTCCAACGGAGACACCCTGTGACCATTATGTCGAAGACATTGACGATCGCCGCCTTCGCAGCGGCCCTCGCCGGCGGCAGCGCCTTCGCTCAGTCGAACTCCACCGGAGCCACGGCGTCCGGCGATCACATGTCATCGAGCGACCACATGGCGTCGGGCGACCACATGGCGTCAGGGGACCATATGGCCTCGGGCGATCACATGGCCGCCGATGACCGCATGGCTTCTGGTGACCGCATGGCTTCTGGTGACCACATGGCGCCGGGCGACCACATGGCCACTGGCGATCACATGAAGGCCAAGAAGACCAAGAAGGATGGCCATTCGGCCTCCGGCGCGATGACCAGCGATCACCACAACTAGATCGACGAAAGGCCTTCCGGAGCCAGCTCAACGCTCCGGAAGGCGCCCTAACGGCCTGGTGGAGATGCTTCAGCGGATCGAAGCTCGCCGCCGCGTCCTGCAGGCCGGCCGTCGTCATCAGGCGGCGGTCTTCTGCATAGCCTTGGCGACCGCCGGATCGAAGAACAGGCCGAAGCCCACCGCCAGACGGTTCCAACCGTTGATGACGTTGATCAACAGGGTGAGCTTCACCTGCTCCTCCTCGGTGAAATGGGCCTTGAGCGCCTCGTA
>JAFANN010000195.1 GCA_019232665.1 Caulobacteraceae bacterium
CCACGAGCAGCTTCTCGCCGTCCGAACGCACTTCCGCCTGGCGCTCGCCGACGAGGGCCTCGCGGGCGGCGCTCTCAGGCTCGAGTTCCTGCGGACGCGGCTCTCCGGGCGCCGGCGGGCGCAGCGAGTAGTCGGGCGGCAAGGTCAGCGGCGCCTTGCTCACCACCCGGAACTCGTCGGGCGTGACCTTGCCCATGCCAAGGGCGTGGGATGCGGACTGGCAACCGGCGAGTCCCGCCAGCCCCAGCAGCGAGAGGGCCGCGAGCCCCCGCGAAACAGTCATCGACGCCATAGTGTCTTCACAAAGCCCACAAGCGCCCCCAGCGCTCACCAGATGGATAGCCGATCCGAAAGACGTGCGCCACGGGCCTCGCGTCGCGGGTCATGTCGCGGTCTTCTTGGGTGAAAACAGACCTTCAAGGAGGAGCAGGATGATGCCCACCGTGATGGCGCTATCGGCCGGATTGAAGATCCACGGAAAGTGGATCGCCCGTGCGTCGATGAAGTCCACCACGGCTCCGTGCACGACGCGATCGGCGACATTGCCAAGGGCCCCTCCAAGAATCAGCCCAAGGCCGATGGCGGTGGCGAGCTTCTCGGCGCGCCATGCCCAGACGGCAAGGGCGATGCTCACGGCCAGGGCGAAGGCGGCGAGGACCCAGCGCGTCAGGTCTCCCCCTTGGAACAGGCCGTAGCTGATCCCTGTGTTGTCCACGAGCGTGAGGCGCACGGGTCCGGGGATCGCAGGTCCCACGCCTGTTGGGGACGCCACACGAACGATCCAGGCCTTGGCGGCCTGGTCGAGCGCCAGGACCAGGGCGGCGATGAGGAAGGCCCAGATTCCGGGCCGGGACGAGGACCTCACCGGTGCGTCTCGTCCCACCAGGCCACCGCCTGGGCGTCGCGCAGCGAAAGATCTGGGTAGCGCGGATCGGCGCCCACCTCCGGCAGCACTCGCCACGAGCGCGCGCATTTGCGGCCCTCGGCCCTTCGCGGCTCGACGGCGACGCCGGAGGTCCCTTCAAGTCGGAAGGCGTCCGCCGGTCCCTCTCCGGCGACGAGGACGGCCTGGCTGGTGCGGAAAACCTCGGCCGCATCGAGACCGTCGAAGGCAGCCAGGAGATCCGGTTCGGCGACGTGGACCGCGGGCGCCGCCTCCAGCGCCGCACCGATCCGCTTCTCGCGCCGCTCCACCTCCAGCGCGCCGGTGACCACCCGGGTGACCCGCTGGACTCGGTCCCACCGCTCCGCCTCGGCCTCGTTGCGCCAGGCCTCCGGCGTGGCGGGGAAGACCCTAAGGACGTTCGAGCCGGCGTCGGGGAAGCGCGAAAGCCAAGCCTCTTCCATGGTGAACGCGAGGACCGGGGCAAGCCATATGGTCAGCCGCTCGAACACAAGATCCATCACGGTCCGGCAAGCGCGCCGGCGCAGCTCGTCGGGCCGGTCGCAATAAAGACTGTCGCGGCGGACGTCGAAGAAGAGCGCCGAGAGGTCGTTGGAGCAGAAATCGGCCAACGGCCGGATCGCCTCGGCGAACCGATACCCGCCATAAGCTTGGCGCACCTGCCGGTCGAGCTCCCACAGGCGATGCAAGATGAACCGCTCGAGCGGCGGCATCTCCTCGAGCGGGACGCGCTCGGCCTCGGTGAACCCGGCCAGGGCGCCGAGCAGATAGCGCATGGTGTTGCGTAGTTTGCGATAGGCGTCGACCGTGCTCTGCAGAATCGTCGGGCCGACGCGCTGGTCCTCGGCATAGTCAGTAAGGGCGACCCACAGGCGCAGGATCTCGGCGCCCTGGACCTTGGTGACTTCGTTGGGATCGACCGAGTTGCCGAGCGACTTGCTCATCTTCTCCCCCTTCTCGTCGAGGGTGAAGCCGTGGGTGAGCACCGCCTGATAGGGCGCGCGGCCGCGCGTTGCGCAGGCCTCGAGGAGGGAGGACTGGAACCAGCCACGGTGCTGGTCGGAGCCCTCGAGATAGAGGTCCGCCGGCCACTTCGTCCGCTCCCGTCCCTCGAGGACGAAGGCATGGGTCGAGCCCGAGTCGAACCAGACGTCGACGATGTCCTCGACCTTCTCGAAGGCCTCCGGATCGTAGGCGTTGCCCAGGAAGTCCGCCGCCGGCCGGGTGAACCACGCGTCGGCGCCTTCGCGGGCGATGATCTCGACGATCCGCGCATTGACGTCCGCGTCGTCGAGGGGCGCGCCGGTCGACTTGTCGACGAACATCGCCAGGGGTGAGCCCCAGGCGCGCTGGCGGCTGATCAGCCAGTCGGGACGGCTCTCGACCATGCCCCGGATGCGGTTGCGGCCGGCTTCCGGGTAGAAGGCCGTGGCGTCGATCGCTTCGAGCGCGGTCTGGCGCAGAGTGCGGCCGCCGTGCGCGGGGTCGTTCAGCGGCTCGTCGAGGCGGATGAACCACTGCGGCGTGTTGCGGAAGATCACCGGCGCCTTCGAGCGCCAGGAGTGAGGATAGCTGTGCTCGAGGCGCCCGCGCGCCAGCAGCGTTCCCGCCTCGATCAAGGCCTTGGTCACCGTCTCGTTGGCCGGGCCGAACTTGCCCGCCTTCTTGCCCTCGGTCTCCAGCACCTTGAGGCCGCCGAAGAGGGGCACATGCGGGAAATAGGTTCCGTCGGGATCGACCGTCTCGGGGATGTCGCGCCGGCCGTTCGCCAGCCACACCGCGTAGTCATCGGCCCCGTGACCCGGAGCGGTATGGACGAATCCCGTGCCCGCATCCTCGGTCACATGGTCGCCAGCGAGAAGCGGGACTTCGAATCCATAGCCTGGGTCCAGGCTAGCGAGCGGATGGGCGGCGATCACGCCGGCGAGATCGCCGGCGGGGCCCACGCGACGCCAGCTCGAGACCTTGGCCGCGCCGAAGACCTCTTCCGCGAGGGCGTCGGCGAGGACGAGCCGGTCGCCCGCTTTCGCCCACGGCTCGAACGGCAGCCCCTGCTCGAGGGCGTCGACCTCGAAGACCGAGTAGTCGATGGCCGGGTTGAAGGCGATTGCGCGGTTGGCCGGGATCGTCCACGGCGTCGTGGTCCAGATGACGATCGAAGCGCCCGCGAGCGACTTCGGCGCTCGGACAACCGGGAACCGCACCCAGATCGTGGGCGAGACGTGGTCGTGGTACTCGACCTCCGCATCGGCCAGGGCGGTGCGTTCGACCGGACTCCACATCACCGGCTTGGATCCACGGTAGACCTGCGCCGAAGCCACGAAGCGGTGGAATTCCGCCACGATGGCCGCCTCGCTGGCGAAGTCCATGGTGGCGTAGCGGTCCTCCCAGTCGCCCAGGACGCCGAGCCGCTGGAACTCCTTGGACTGTGCGCCGATCCAGGCGGCGGCGTAGTCGCGGCAGCGGGCGCGGAACTCGGCCTTGGAGACCTCGTCCTTGCGCCGGCCTTCCGCGCGGAACTCCTCCTCGATCTTCCACTCGATGGGCAGGCCATGGCAGTCCCAGCCCGGGACATAGTCGACGTCGAAGCCTAGCGCGAAGCGCGTACGGACCACGAAGTCCTTCAGCAGCTTGTTCAGCGCGTGGCCGATGTGGATCTGACCGTTGGCGTAGGGCGGCCCGTCATGCAGGACGAACAGCGGCGCTCCGGCCTTCTGCCGCGTCGCGCGCACCCTCGCGTAGAGATCGCGCCAACCCTCCAGGATGCGCGGCTCGAGCGCCGGCAGGCCCGCGCGCATGGGGAACTCGGTCTGGGGAAGGAAGATGGTCTCGCGGTAATCGCGGGAGGGGGCTTGGGTGTCGTCGGCCATGGGCTGTCGCTTTTCGGATCACTTGTTCGGAACGCGGGCGAAGAGTCTCCGGCGCGATGCGCGCAGGCCCAGGAGGCCGGGGCGTCACGCCGGACGAATAATTCGCCGATCCGAAGAGCGCGTGCTCATGCCCGCCGCATACCAGAGACGGCCCAAAACCTCCATCGGCGCGGGAGGGACAATTTCGCCCTTCGCACGGTCAGATGGCCTCGCTCAGTCGCCGACGCCGCCAAGCGCGGCCTTGGCGTCGGCCGCGTCCTGCCAGATCTGCTCCACCATCAGGTCGATGTTGTCGAACTTCTCCTCCGGACGCAGGAAAGCGACCAGATCGGTCTCGATCGTCTCGCCGTAGATGTCCTCGTCGAAGTCGAACATCCAGACTTCCAGGCGCGGAGCGACTTCGCCCGTGGTCGGATTGACGCCGATATTGGCGACGCCGCTCAGCTCCCGGCCGTCGTGGAGGCGCGTGCGCGTGGCGTAGACGCCAAACTTCGGGGCCACATAGTCCCCCAACGGCACGTTGGCCGTCGGGAAGCCGAGCTTGCGGCCAAGCTGTCGACCCTTCTGGACGATCCCCTCGATGGCGAAAGGGCGGCCCAGTAGGCGCGCGGCGACCTCTGGGCGACCTTCATGGAGCGCGTCACGGATCGCCGTCGAGGAGATCTTGCCGCCGGCGCTGTCAGCGACTTGCGGAGCGACAGACACGGTGAAGCCGAATTCCTCGCCATACCGGCGCATCGCCTCCGGGTCCCCGGTGCGGCCCTTGCCAAATGTGGTGTCGAAGCCCACCGCAACATGACGCACGCCCAGACCCGCGGCGAGGACGTCGCGGGCGAACTCGCGGTCGGTGAAGTTCGCCATCTCGACGCCGAAGGGCAGAAGGTAGAGCCGTTCCGCCCCCATGCCCTCCACGGTGCGCCCCAACTGGTGGGGAGTCATCAGCCGGAACGGGGGCGAGTCGGGCTGGAAGTGCATACGGGCGTGCGGCTCGAAGCTGATCACCCCCAACGGCGCGCCGATGCGCGCGGCAGCGTCGCGAGCATTGGCGATCACGCTCTGGTGCCCCACGTGCACACCGTCGAAGTGGCCGAAGGCCACCGCCGCGCCGCGGTCTGCGGCTGTGAGGCCCTTCCAGCCGTGAGTCACTCTCAGCGGCGACCTCATGCGCCGCGGCGCGGCGCCAGGACGACCGCCTCCCCGTCCACCACCACCTCTCCGGCCACCATGCAGACTGTCTTCAGGCTCACCCGCGCACGTGTTTCGTTGATTTCCGTGACCTCCACCCTGGAGACGACCTCGTCGCCGATCCGCACGGGCCGACGGAACCTCAGCGTCTGCGAGAGATAGACCGCCCCCCGGCCAGGAAGGTCGTTGCCGAGGACGGCGGAAATGAAGCCTGCCGTCAGCATGCCGTGGGCGACTCGCCCGCCAAAGCGTGTCTGGGCCGCATAGGCTTCGTCCAGATGGATCGGATTCTCATCGCCCGTGACCTTGGCGAACGCCTCGATCTCTGCGGCGGTCACGAGGTTGCGGCGCTCGGCGTGGCGGCCGATGACGAGGTCTTCGAGAAACAGTCCGGACACGATCCCCGCGAGGCTCCTTTTGTGCAGGGGCGAGATGCACGCGACCCTATGAGCCAGACCGCCCGTCTTGGCGAGGCCTCACCAGACGAGCCGCGCCATCGCCCAGTTCGCCGCGAGATGCTTCTCTTCCAGCAGCCTGGCGGCCGCGGCAAGATCGAGGCCGCCGCTGTGGTCGACCAGTTCCGTCCCGTGGATGCCGGCGCCGATGAACAGCGCATCCAGTCCCTGGCGTGCCGCGCCGGCGATATCGGTCACCAGCCCATCGCCGACGACCAGGATCCGCCGTTCGTCCGCGGGCCGGCCAAGACCAAGATCGGCCGCGTCGCGGGCCATCGCGTAGATCGGGGCGTGCGGCTTGCCCGCCGTCAGCACCTCGCCCCCCAAATCCTCGTAGAGTTCGGCCAGGGCGCCGGCGCAGTAGATCAGGCGGGGCCCGCGCTGGACGACGATGTCCGGATTGGCGCAGATCATCGGCAGGCGCAGCGCGGCCGCGCGCGTCAGCAGGTCCCGGTAGTCTTCGGGCGTCTCCACCTCGTCATTGTTCGGTCCGGAGCAGGCGATGAACGCCGCCGACTCCAGGTCGGTGAAGGTCAGGCCAAGCCCTGCGAACAGCGGATCGTCCCGCTGGGGGCCGATCCGGTAGACCGGTCCGGGCGAGCGCTCGGCAAGCAGGGCGCGACTGGCGTCACCGGAGGTGACGATCGCCGTCCATGAGTCCCGCGGCGCGCCGAGATCGTCGAGCTGGGCCGCGACGCCCTCGAACGGGCGGGGCGAGTTGGAGATCAGGATCACGGGCCCGACCTCCTCTCGCCAACGGGCGAGGGCCTCGCAGGCGGGTGCAAAGGCGCGGGCGCCGTCGTGGATCACACCCCAGATGTCGCAGAAGAGGACGTCGTAGTCCCCGGCGAGCCGGGACAGGCCGGTGAGCTCACGCATGAGGGAAGGACAGCCGCGGGACGTGTTCAGCGGGTGGGGACGGGACGGTCGCCGCGATAGTCGTAGAAGCCCCGGCCCGCCTTGCGCCCCAGCCAGCCGGCCTCGACGTACTTCACCAGCAGGGGACACGGCCGGTACTTGGAGTCGGCCAGGCCCTCGTAGAGCACGTTCATGATCGACAGGACGGTGTCGAGGCCGATGAAGTCGCCCAGCTCGAGCGGCCCCATCGGATGGTTGGCGCCTAGCTTGAGGGCGGTGTCGATGGCGTCGACGGTGCCGACACCCTCGTAGAGGGTGTAGATCGCCTCGTTGATCATCGGCACCAGCACGCGGTTGACGATGAAAGCCGGAAAATCCTCGGCGTTGGCGGTGGTCTTGCCCAGCGACTTGGCGAAGGCGACGGCGACCTCATAGGTTTCGGCGTCGGTGGCGATGCCGCGGATTATCTCCACGAGCTTCATCAACGGCACCGGGTTCATGAAGTGCAGCCCGATGAACCGCTCCGGACGGTCGGTCACCGACGCCAGCCGGGTGATCGAGATCGAGGAGGTGTTGGACGCCAGCAGGGTGGCGGGCGACAGGTGAGGCTGGAGAGACTTGAAGATGGTCTTCTTGGTCTCTTCGTTCTCGGTCGCCGCTTCGATGGCGATATCGGCGCCGCCGATCGCCGCGAGATCCTCGGTCGGCCGGATGCGGGCGAGCGCGATGCTGGCTTCCGCCTCGCCGACCATGCCCCGCGCGACCTGGCGCTTCATGTTGCGCCCGATGATGGCGAGGCTCTCGGCGATCTTCGCAGGCGCAACGTCGTTGAGCAGGACGTCGTAACCGGCCAGGGCGCAGACATGGGCGATGCCGCTGCCCATCTGGCCTGCACCGATCACGCCAATGGTTCGTATCTGCGCCATCAATCGCCTCGAGGCCCGAGAGCCGGGCGTCCGCACGTCATCTGCTCAATCGAGCGTCATACTCCTTACACAATCGCGTCGCCCGCAGGCAACGATTTGCTGCGTTGCAGCGAACCTGGATCAGGCCTTGACCTGATCCAGCGCCGCCATGAGCTCCGGCACCGCGGACTTGTAATCCGCCACCAGACCGTAGTCCGCCACCTGGAAGATGGGCGCATCGGCGTCCTTGTTGATCGCAACGATCACCTTGGAGTCCTTCATGCCCGCCAGGTGCTGGATGGCGCCGGAGATGCCGACCGCCACGTAAAGTTGCGGTGCAACAACCTTGCCGGTCTGGCCGACCTGATAGTCGTTGGGGGCGTAACCCGCGTCCACCGCCGCGCGGGAGGCGCCCACGGCGGCGCCGAGCTTGTCGGCTAGGGGCTCGATCACCCGTTGGAACTCTTCGGCCGAACCCATGGCGCGGCCGCCGGAGACGACGATCTTCGCCGCGCCGAGTTCAGGACGATCGGACTTCACCAGTTCGTCGGACACGAAACGGGTCTTGGGCGCGCCGGGGCCAGGGTCGACAGCCTCGATCGCCGCTGAGCCGCCATCTCCGGCCGCCTTGAACGCGGTGGGGCGCACGGTGATCACCTTCTTCGCGTCGCTGGACACGACGGTCTCGAGGGCGTTGCCCGCATAGATTGGGCGCACGAACGTGTTCGCGTCGACCACCTGGGTAATCTCCGAGATCGGCGCGACGTCGAGGAGGGCCGCCACGCGCGGGGCGAAGTTCTTCCCCGCGGAGGTCGCCGGAACCAGAAGGGCGTCATAGTTCGCCATCAGCGGAACGATAGCGGCGGAGATCGCCTCGGCCAGGCCATGGCCCAGGGCATCGCTCTGGGCGGTGAGGACCTTGCGCACGCCTTCGATCTTGGCCGCCTGCGCCGCCACGGCGTCGACGTTGGCGCCGGCGACGAGGACGTCGACGTCGTCCGACAGGCCCTTGGCGGCCGTCACCGCCTTGTGCGTGTTGTCCTTCAGGGCCGAGTTGTCGTGATCGGCGTAAACCAGAACGGCCATATTCAGAGAACTCCTGCCTCGGTCTTCAGCTTGGAGACCAGCTCGGCGGCCGACTCCACCTTCACGCCGGCCACGCGCTTGGGAGGCTCGGTCACCTTCGTCACCTTCAGATGGCCTGACGGCAGGCCCCCGAAGTCGTCGACGCTCTTGATGTCGATCGTCTTCTTCTTGGCCTTCATGATGTTGGGCAGGGAAGCGTAGCGCGGCTCGTTGAGGCGCAGGTCCGCGGTCACCACCGCCGGCAGGTCCAGTTCGAGCGTCTGCAGCCCACCGTCGACCTCACGCGTCACGCGCACCGCCTGGCCGGCGATCTCCACCTTGGAGGCGAACGTCGCCTGCGGCCAGCCGAGCAGGGCGCTCAGCATCTGGCCCACGGCGTTGTTGTCGCCGTCGATGGCCTGCTTGCCCATGACGATCAGCGAGGGCTGTTCCGCGTCGGCGACGGCCTTGAGCAGCTTGGCCACTTCCAGCGGCTCGGGGTCGGCGTCGGTCTGGATCAGGACGCCGCGATCGCCGCCCATGGCCAGCGCGGTCCGGATGGTTTCCTGGGCCTGCGTCGGGCCGATCGAGACGACGATCACCTCTTCGGCGGCGCCCTTCTCCTTCAGGCGCACGGCCTCTTCCACGGCGATCTCGCAGAAGGGGTTCATCGCCATCTTCACATTCGAGAGGTCGACACCGCTCTGGTCGGGCTTCACCCGCGCCTTCACGTTGTAGTCGAGGACCCGCTTCACCGGGACGAGTATCTTCATCGTTGGCGTCTGCCGGAAACTGTCATTGAGGGGACGGGGCATAGCGTCTTGCGCTGGCATTGCAAGCCGCCCGCAACTGGCCGCCGACGCCCGCGCGCGCTATCTAGCGCCGATGAACCGTGTTTTCGACAACGCCAGACTGGCGCTGCTGGCCCTGTTTGTGGTCCTCAGCCTGGCCACCATCGCCTACCAGGCCTGGTACATCTGGCCGATGAAGAAGTGTGAATCCGGCGGCGACTGGTGGTCGGCGAAGTACCACGAGTGCGACGCCCCAATCCCGATCTGGCGGCTCACCGGCCGGCTGCCGGCGACACCCGAACCGACGGTTATCGCCAAGGCGCGCACGGCTTCAGCGGTTCCCGGCGGGAATCCATAGGACGTCCGCACGTCCGCGATCGTTGGCCCAGCGGGCGGCGACGAACAACAGATCCGAGAGTCGGTTAAGGTAGCGCACCGCTTCAGCGTGCACGCCAAGTCCGCCCTCCGCCTCGGCGAAGGCGCTGGCCGCTCTTTCCGCGCGACGGCACACGGTGCGCGCCAGATGCAAATGAGCCGACGCCCGCGAACCGCCGGGAAGGACAAAAGAAGTCAGGGGCTCCAGGTCTGCGTTGAGCGCGTCGATCTCCGCCTCCAGCCGCGTCACCTGGGCCGGAACGATCCGCAGGTCCGAACGGTCCGCAGGTCCCGCAGGCGTGGCGAGGTCAGCGCCGAGATCGAACAGGTCGTTCTGGGTCCGGGCGAGGATGGCGTCGAGTACCGGTTCGTCCTTCAGCTCCAGGCGCGCCAGGCCGAGGACTGCGTTGAGCTCGTCGGTCTCGCCGTAGGCCGCCACGCGCGGGCTCGCCTTGCCGACGGTCTCGCCGGTGACCAGCCGTGTGCGCCCAGCGTCGCCGGTGCGGGTGTAGATCTTGTTCAGCCGCACCACTTCAGAGCTTTCCGTGCCGCATCGCGGCCACGGCCGCCACGACCACCAGTATGGCCACGAACTGCAGCAGGACGCGCAGGCGCATAAGCTTGTTCGAATAGGCTCGGCCGAATTCGCCGCCGCGGAACAGGGCGTAGATGCCCACCAGCAGCGTGAGGGCGACGGCGCCCAGAGCGAGGGGGACGAGGATCGTGAAGACGCCGGTCATGCCGTGCTTCGCTTAGCCCCTTTCGCTGCGGCATGGCCAGCACGCCTTCCGGCGGCGGGGCCGCGACCCCGCCTTGCAGCGTCATGGCGGCTCGCCCGTCCACTCCCAATGCCACGGCTCGAAGGGATAGGGCTGAAAGCCGAAGCGTCCCGCGTTCCAGACAAGCCAGCGGTACGCCGCGGACCGGCTGATGAACAGGCGATTGGCGTCGTCCGAAGAATCGATCCGGTCGCCCGGCGCCGAGCCCAGGTCGAGGTCGAGAGCCAGTCCCGTCCTGTGGGCTGAGCAGATCGCCCGTGCTTGGCCCTGGCAATTGCCCTCGCTCGCGCAGCGGGCCGCGTCGGCTTCGGGGCTGCGGAAACCCGAGAAGATCGTGAGGAGGCGAGGGTCGCTGCGGAGCTGCGGCAGGGCCCGGCGTGCGGCGGCCGCCATCGCTCTGTACGCCGCCAGCGCACCCGACCTCAGCTCGATTGTCTTGCCGCCAAAACTCTCGGCTGGCGTCGCACGGGCCAGGCGCGACGGGTCCGGCGGCGCAGGACACGCCTTCGCGCTGGCCGCGACGAACGGGCGGCGCGAGAGCCACACTTGGTTCATCGCCTGCATGGTCGCGGCGTCCATGACGCCCGCCACGCCCACCTTGTGGCTCATCTGCCATCGCATGAGGGCTCCGGCGAATCCGGGGGAGCCGGGGTCGCAGACCGAACCGATCTCGTGGCCGACGAGCGGCGCGTAGAGCGCCCAGCCGTCCTCGGTCTTGCCCTGCAGCGTCCACTGGAGGGCGGGAAGGCTGGCGATATTGGCTTTCGCGGCCGCGGGAGGACCGACGGCGCAGCCGGCGGCGGCCCGCGCGAGCCCGGCCGTGGCCATCAGAACGAGCACAATTGTACAACTGAGAACCAGCGGGAACCCGCGAGCCCGTAAAGCCTTGCTCATGGTCTACAAACGAGAACAGCCATGCTTCGTCTCCCCATGAAAAACGGTTTCGGATCGGCGACAGCCGTCGCCCTGATCGCCCTGATCGCCCCCCCGTCGGTCGCCCAGCCCGCGCAGGCGCCCTCCGGCAAGCCGGCCACGCCTGGCGCGCCGCCAGCCGCCGCCCCGCCTGCTGCGACGCCGGACCAGTCAGCTCCGAACCAGCCCGTTCCCGCGCCACAGCAGGCTGAACCGGCGATTCCCGCTCCGAGCGCCACCGCGCCCCCAGCCGAAGGTCAGCCGCCGCCTTCGGAAGCTCCGCCGGCGACAGTCGGCAAAGGGCCCAAGGCTGAGCAGGTCGAGCCGAAGGCGATCGAGAATGCCGCCTTCCAACCGAACGTTCCCCTGGCTGACCAACCGGCCTTTCTGGTCAAGCTCGAGGTGTTCCTGGACCGCGCGCACAACTCGCCTGGCGCCATCGACGGGCGGCCGGGCAAGAACCTCGACCACGCCCTCGGCATCTACGCGCACGAACATGGTCTGCAGCCCGGCCTGAACCCCGCTGTCGTGGCGGCTTTGGAGAAAGGCGAGGGTGGGGCGGTCACGCAGAGCTACACGATCACGGAGAAGGACGAGGTCGGGCCGTTCATTGGCCACCTGCCCAGCGACTTCTATGAGCAGTCGAAGCTTCGCCACATGGGCTACACCACTCCTGAGGAAGAGTTGGCCGAGCGCTTCCACATGAGCCAGCGCCTGCTCGAGGCGATGAATCCCGGCGCGGACTTCGCCAAGGCCGGAACCCAGATCACAGTGGTGAAACCTCACTCGGGAGGACTGGGCGCGCAGGTGATGAAGATCGATGTCGACAAGACCGACGACGAGGTCATGGCCTATGGGGCCGACGGGCGTCTGATCGCGAGCTTCCCCTCGACGATCGGCAGCGCCGACCACCCTGCCCCCAGCGGGACCTACACCGTTGCCGAGATCCGCCCAGACCCCGTCTACATCTACGACCCGCGCGTCCTGACCTGGGGCCCGAGGCGCCATGGCCGTTTCACGATCAAACGGGGGCCGAACAATCCCACCGGCGTGATTTGGATCGGCCTTTCCAAGCCCGCATACGGAATCCACGGAACGCCCAACGCCGAGCTGATCGGCAAGACCGCTTCGCACGGTTGCGTTCGCCTGACGAACTGGGACGCCTGGGACCTCGGCAACGCGGTGAAGCCTGGTGCGGAGGTCGCTTTCCTCGGCCAGGGTCCTCAGAAGACCGCGTCCCGGGACAACGCACCCCCGAAGTCCTAGAGCGCGTCCCGTTTGGGCTGAATCGCCTGAGCGGAACGTGCTGTAGGTTCAAGAACTCGAGCTCGTTCCCGTCACGAGACCGCTTCCCGCTGTTGCGCACCACGCTCAGAGGTCCGGAAAGCTCTCCTCCGCCTCGTCCCACCCCTCCAGGAAATCAAACACAGCCGACTTGAACAGGGCGTGGGGGATGGCCGAGAAGTGATCGCACCCGGGCAGCGTCACCGACTTGCCGCCGACGATGGCCTCGGCGAGCGTCCGCGGATCCCCCGCCAGCTCGTCGCGCGAGCCGGCGACGACCAGGGTTGGAGCGGCGAGCCGCTGCAGGTCCTCGCGGGTGACCCCTCCGCCCCGACCCTGAGCGCAGGCCGCCAGGGCCTGGCGGTCATCGCCCTGCATCTGGGCGAACTGCCGGAAACCTCGCTGGATCGGATCGGTGATCGATGCCGGATCGTCGGCGAGCAGGGCCTCGCTGAGGCTCATGGTCGGCGCGGGCCGAGGCGGTCCTTCGCCCAGCACGCGCCCGCCGATCCCACCTAGCACGAGCCGGTCGACCCGCTCGGGCGCCTGCAGGGCGATCGCAAGCGAGAGGTGGGCGCCCATGGAATAGCCCATCAGGTGGGCCCGCCCCAGGCCGGCATGATCCATCAGGCGGACGACGTCGGTCGTCAGCTTGGCGCGCTCGTAGGCCTCAGCCTCGTGCGGCTTGGCGCTCTCGCCGTGGCCGCGGAGGTCAAGCGCCACGACCCGATAGCCGCCGCGCTCGAGCGCGGGATACCAGCCCAGCCGCTTCCAGTTCTCCGTCCTGTTGGAGGCGAAGCCGTGGACGAGCACCACCGTACCTCGCCGCTCGCCCGCCGCCGGGATGTCGTCATAGGCCAGGTCGAGGCCGTCGGAGGAGAAGCTTGGCATGCCGCGAGCCTAGATGGCTCGAACGCGTTCAGCCAAGCGCCTCTTGAGCGGGACGCCTCGAACCCCTTAATCCGTTGGCGCCATGAAGGAAGAAATATTCATCGGGGGCTGGACCCTCTCCAGGCTCCGCGACAAGAGCCAGAACGAGCGGCACGCCATCTGGAAGCGGGCCAAGGCTCTTCACTCGGCCGAGGGTAACCACCTCGCCCGAGCGATCGAGCGGCTGGGCCTGCCCTACGCCGAGCCCGAACCCCTGACCGCCGAGGATCCGCTGATGGTCCGCATGCGCGAGATCCTGGGGACGCCGGCCGCCCGCTCGGCCGCGCTGGAGGCGACCCTCGACGGCTTGCCGGCCATGGCCGGAATCGACGTGCTTCTGCACGAGCAGTTGGGCGAGGAATACCGGACGAACGCCGCGGCCGCGCCGACGGCGCAGGAGCTCACTGCCGAGCTCATGACCGGCCTTGGCTACGCCGAAGCCGGCCGCAAGGAGCTGCCGGCGCGCTGCGTCGCCCGCTCCGGGGTGTTCTGGAAAAGGGCCTGACGCGTCAGAGCCGCCAGACGGGGCGGTAGTAGCGCCGGGGACGGACGGCGGCGATCGCCAGGGTCACCGGCAGGAAGACAATCTGGAGGACCAGCTTCACGAGCCAGACGGCGATACCGAGTGTCAGGAACACCGGCACGGCGATCAGGGCGACGACGCACAGCACGAGGATCAGCAGAAGGCTCATCTTGCCACGCTCCTAGAGCGCGAAGATTGCCACGGCCGTCGAAGCGCCGCTCGTTAATTCGGCGTCATGCGCGGCGCTCGGGACGTGGCCTTCCCCGTCCGTCCCGTCGCTGCGCGCCGGTCCACCCTTTCGAAGAGGGGAAGGAGAGCGCGGTTAATTTGAAAATGCAACGCTCTCCGCACCTTTGCGGGTGAGGTGGCCGACCGAATGCCGGTCGGAGGGGGAAGGCCGCTCCGACCGATTCCGCCGACTATCGTCAGGCCTCGGCTTCCACCGGTTCCTTCTTGGTCAGGTCTTCGCCAGTCTCCTGGTCGACGGCCTTCATCGAGAGGCGGATCTTGCCGCGATCGTCGAAGCCCAGCAGCTTCACCTTCACCATCTGGCCTTCCTGCAGCACGTCGGAGACCTTGTTCACCCGCTCGCGGGAGATCTGGCTGACGTGCACCAGGCCGTCCTTGGCGCCGAAGAAGTTCACGAAAGCGCCGAAGTCGACGACCTTCACCACCTTACCTTCGTAGATCTGGCCGACCTCGGGCTCGGAGGTGAGCGAGCGGATCCAGTCGATCGCCGCCTTGATCTTCGACCCCTCGCTGGCGGAGACCTTCACCACGCCCTCGTCGTTGACGTCGACCTTGGCGCCGGTGGTGGCGACAATCTCGCGGATCACCTTGCCACCGGTGCCGATCACATCGCGGATTTTGTCCGTGGGGATGTTGATCGTCTCGATGCGCGGCGCGTACTCGCCGACTTCCTCACGAGCGCCCGAGATCGCCTTGGCCATCTCGCCGAGGATGTGCAGGCGGCCGCCTTTCGCCTGGGCGAGGGCCTGCTTCATGATCGCCTCGGTGATGCCGGGGATCTTGATGTCCATCTGCAGCGAGGTGATCCCGTCGGCGGTGCCGGCGACCTTGAAGTCCATGTCGCCCAGGTGATCCTCGTCGCCGAGGATGTCCGAGAGCACCGCGAAGCCGTCCTTCTCCAGGATCAGGCCCATGGCGATGCCGGAGACCGGCTTCTTCAGCGGCACGCCCGCGTCCATCAGGGCCAGGGAGCTGCCGCACACCGTCGCCATCGACGAGGAGCCGTTGGACTCGGTGATCTCCGAGACCAGACGGACGGTGTAGGGGAAGTCCTCCTTGGTCGGCAGCATCGGCCGGAGCGCCCGCCAGGCGAGCTTGCCGTGACCGATCTCGCGGCGGCCGGGTGCGTTCATCCGCCCCGTCTCGCCCACCGAGTAGGGCGGGAAGTTGTAGTGGAGGAGGAAGCTTTCCTTGTAGGTCCCTTCCAGGGCGTCGATGAACTGCTCGTCATCGCCGGTCCCGAGGGTGGCGACAACCAGGGCCTGGGTCTCGCCGCGGGTGAACAGGGCAGAGCCGTGCGTGCGGGGCAGGACGCCGACTTCCGACACGATCGGGCGGACCACGTCGACCGCGCGGCCGTCGATGCGCTTGCCGGTCTCCAGGATGTTGCGACGGACGACCTCGGCCTCGCACTCCTTGAAGGCGCCGCCAAGCTTGTTCGGCTCGAACCCGGCAGGGTTGGCTTCGGACTTGGCCAGCGCCTGCATCACCTTGGCCTTGGCCTGGCCGACCGCCTCGTGGCGAGCGCCCTTCGCCGTGATGGCGTAGGCGGAGCGCAGATCAGCGCCGACCAGGGCGCGGACCTGCGCCTCGATGGCGTCGGTGTCCTCGGGGGTGAAGTCGAAGGGCTCCTTGGCCGCGTGTTCGGCCAGCTCGATGATCGCGTCGATCACCGGCTGGAGCTCGCGGTGGGCGAACATCACCGCGCCCAGAACGTCTTCCTCGCCGAGTTCCTTGATCTCGGACTCGACCATCATCACCGCATCGTTGGTGCCGGCGACGACGAGCTCGAGGCGGTTGGCCGGATCCTTCATCTGGTCGAGGGTCGGGTTGAGCACGTACTCGCCGTCGATGAAGCCGACGCGCGCCGCGCCGATCGGTCCCATGAAGGGCACGCCCGAAATCGTCAGGGCCGCGGAGGCCGCGACCATGGCGACGATATCGGGATCGCTCTCGAGGTCGTGCGAAAGCACCGTCGCGACGACCTGGGTCTCGTGCTTGAAGCCTTTGACGAACAGCGGGCGGATCGGACGGTCGATGAGGCGGGAGACCAGCGTCTCCTTCTCCGACGGCCGGCCTTCGCGCTTGAAGAACCCGCCGGGGATCTTGCCCGCGGCGAAGGTCTTCTCCTGGTAGTTGACGGTCAAGGGGAAGAAATCGAGGCCCGGCTTGGGGGCCTTGTCGTAGACGACCGTCGCCAGGACGGTGGTCTCGCCATAGGTCACCAGGACTGCGCCGTCGGCCTGACGGGCAATGCGGCCGGTTTCCATCGTGAGGCGGCGCCCGCCCCATTCGATGGATTTGCGTTTGATATCGAACATGGAAGCTATCTCTTTCGTATCGATTCCACTCGGGCGGATTCCCGGGCGGTGCGGACAAGACGGTCGGCGCTGTGGATCTCAGAGCGCCGGGTTCGCGATCCTCTCCTTCGGTCGACAGGCAGGCATGAGGATCGTTGTATCGAGACCCTCGTGGAAGGTCGCACGCCATCGCGGCGTCGCGACCTTATCCGGCGATCCCCATGCCTGTCGGCGGGGAGCGCCGGCCGTGTCCGGCGAAGCGCGCAGAACGCGCCTGCCGGAATGGCGGCTTCGCCTCAGCGGCGAAGCCCAAGCGTGCCGATCAGGGCCTGATAACGGGCCTCGTCGGACTTCTTCAGGTGATCGAGCAGGGAACGGCGCTGGGAGACGAGCTTGAGCAGCCCCCGGCGCGAGTGGTTGTCCTTCTTGTGCGTCTTGAAATGCTCGGTGAGGTTGGAGATCCGTTCGGAAAGGATAGCCACCTGCACTTCCGCCGACCCGGTGTCGCCCGGCGTGCGGGCATGGGTGTGGATGAGCTCGGACTTACGTTCGGCAGTGATCGACATCGGGGTCCTTTTTTCTAGGCTCTGTCGAGGTGAAAGACGCGCGTGGGATTGAGCCGTCCCGCACGCATCTCGCAGAGCGCCACGATCCTGTTCCCCGAGAGGGCGGAAACGATGCGCGAGGCGCCGAGCCTCGCCTTCAAGGTTTCCACCTGCCTGGGGATCAGCACGACCGAGCGGCCCTGCGTCAATCGGAAGGCGTCCTCGTCGGTCACGGCCAACGCCGGGATGTCGTCCAGCGCGGTCTCGACCGGAAGCAACACCTCCAGCGCGTCGCCCCTATGGCACAATTCCTCCAGCCGTGCCAGCCCGACCGCCCGGTCCAGGACAAAGGGTCCGACCCGCGTCCGGCGAAGGGCGCTGACATGGGCGACGGTCCCCAGTTCGACGGCGAGATCTCGAACCAGGGCGCGCACATAGGTCCCCTTGCCGCAGTCCATCTCGAGCTCGATGTGATCGGCGTCGGGCGCCCCCGCGATCCGCAGGGAGTCGATGCGGACGGTCCGCGGCTCGAGCTCGACCGCTACGCCGTCGCGCGCGAGATCGTAGGCGCGCTCCCCTTCGACTTTCACCGCCGAGTAGGCTGGCGGGACCTGGCTGACCTCGCCGAGGAACCGGGGAAGCGCCGCCGTTACCGCCTCCGGCGTCGGCCGAACATCGGAGCGGGCCGTGATCTCGCCCTCGGTGTCGAAGGTGGCGGTCTCGACGCCCCAGGCGATGGTGAAGCGGTAGGTCTTCGTGGCCGCCATCAGGAAGGGTACGGTCTTCGTGGCCTCCCCCAGGGCGATCGGCAGCACGCCCTCGGCCAGGGGATCGAGCGTTCCCGCGTGACCTGCCTTCTGCGCCTGGAACGCGCGACGGACGCGCGAGACGGCCTGGGTCGAACCGAGGTTCCAGGGCTTGTCGAGGCAGATCCAGCCGGAGACGGCGAGGCCCTTGCGGCGACGCCCCATCAGTCCTCGTCCCTTTCCGACCGATCGGAGCGCTTCTCGACGTCCCGCCGCACGCGCGGGTCCGCGAGCAGGCGATCGATGGCGGCGGCCGCGTCGAAGGTCTCGTCATGGACGAACTTCAGGTCGGGGGTGAACTTCAGGTCGATGGCGTGGCCCAGCCTTCCCCGAAGAAAACGGGCGGAGCGATTGAGGGCCTCGACCGCCTCGCGGGCGTGCGCACCGCCGAGCGGCTCGACGAAGCAGACCGCATGGCGAAGGTCGGGACTCATCCGCACTTCGGTGACCGTGATCGGCGCGCCCTGCAGCGCCGGCTCCGACAAGGTTTCGTGGCGCAGGACGTCGACGAGGGCGTGGCGCACCAGCTCCCCCGCGCGCAGCTGCCGCTGGGTAGGGCCGGACACGCTGCGCCGGCCGTGATGGGAATGGGAGGACATGGCTCTTTCGATCGCTGGCCCGGCCGGCGGATCGGACGCCGGCGCGAGGAAGGCGGCGGACCTAAGGGGTCGCGGCGTTCGAGTCCAGAGGCTCCGGGACGATGCGATCCTCCGTCAGCTCGGCAGTCCCAGTCGCCCCCACTTCTCCGTGACCGCAGCCACGACACTGGGGTCCATGGCGATCTTACGCCCCCATTCGCGGCTCGTCTCCGGCGGCAGCTTGTGGGTCGCATCGAGGCCGATCTTGGAGCCGAGGCCGCTCTGGGGCGAGGCGAAGTCGAGATAGTCGATCGGCGTGTTCTCGATCAGGGTGATGTCCCGCGCCGGGTCCATGCGCGTGGAGAGGGCCCACATCACGTCCTTCCAGCAGCGGGCGTCGACGTCGTCGTCCACGACGATCACCCACTTGGTGTACATGAACTGGCGAAGGTAGGACCACGCGCCCATCATCACCCTCTTGGCGTGGCCGGGGTATGCCTTCTTCATCGAGATGACTGCGATCCGGTAGCTGCAGCCCTCCGGCGGCAGCCAGAAGTCGACGATCTCCGGAAATTGCGCCCGCAGCAGGGGGATGAAGACCTCGTTCAGCGCCTCGCCCAGCATGCTCGGCTCGTCCGGCGGCCTGCCCGTATGCGTGGTCAGGTAGATCGGGTCGCGGCGCATGGTGATCGCCGTGACGCGGAAAACGGGGAAGCTCTCGACGCTATTGTAGTAGCCGGTGTGGTCGCCGTACGGCCCCTCCTCGGCGAACTCGTCCAGCCGCACCTCGCCCTCGATGACGATCTCGGCCTGGGCTGGCACCAGCAAGGGCTGGGTCTTCGCCTGGACCAGGTCCAGCTTCGCCCCGCGGAGCAGGCCGGCGAACTGATACTCCGATAGGGTGTCCGGGACGGGGGTGACCGCTGCCAGGATAGTCCCAGGATCGGCGCCCAACACGGCGCAGGCGGGAAGCGCGTCGGGGCGGCCGCTCTCCTTCCACCGGCGATAGTGCTGCGCTCCGCCACGGTGGGCGAGCCAGCGCATGATCGTGCGGTCCTTGCCCAGCACCTGCATGCGATAGATGCCGAGGTTGAAATCGTCCTCGCGAGCCCCTGACGGGCCCCTGGTCACGACCAGAGGCCAGGTGATCAGGGGGGCGGGCTCGCCCGGCCAGCAGGTCTGCACCGGCAGGGCGGTCAGATCGATCTGGTCGCCGGTGAGCACCACGTCCTGGCACGGCGCGCGCGAGAGGGTCGCCGGGCGCATGCCCATCACCGTGCGGGCCAGGGGCAGCATCTCGAACGCCTCGCGAAAACCGCGTGGCGGGACCGGGCTGCGCAGGAAGGCGAGGAGCTCCCCGACCTCGCGCAGCTCCGCCGCCGTCGTGCGAGTCGTCTTGCCCTCCAGGGTCACGCCCATCGCCACGCGCTTGACCGTGCCGAAGAGGTTGGCGAGCGCAGGCATGGGCGATCGTGACCCGTCGGCGCGGAGCACGTGCTCGAAAAGCACCGCCGGTCCGCCGGTCTGCAGCAGTCGCGTGCAGATCTCGGTGATCTCCAGCACCGAGGAGACCGGCTCGGTGACCCGCACCAGCTCCCCCTCGCGTTCGAGGACGGCGATGAAGTCGCGAAGGCTGCGGTAGGCCATGGCTCGGCTTTAGAGCCCGATCCGCCGCGCCTGTCACCTTCGCGCCCGCACGGCTATCCTAGGCGCATGACCCGGATCGATCTCGACGACCTGCCCCCCAAGGTCGCCAAGGCTATAAGCGCCCTGGCGGCCGGCGACGAACTGCTGCTCGTCCAGAGCGGCGCGGTGGTCAGCCGCCTCCGGATCGCCGAGGCCACGGCGCCTGCGCCTGGGTCTCCGCCCGAGGAGGCCGACATGGGCGAAGTGCTCGAACACTTCAGGACGATGATCGAGGAGGAGTTCTGAGAAGGCGGGCGGCCGCAAGGCTCACACGGAGCGCCGGCGCCCTCGCCGGCG
>JAFANN010000007.1 GCA_019232665.1 Caulobacteraceae bacterium
TCACCGGCGCAGGCTTAAGGCGAGCGGCATGACGGGGGACCTGAAGCCTTCGAATCGCCTGCGCCGCAAAAAGCGGCGGGCCCCGCTGTTTCTGGTCGCGGCGAGCCTGCTTGTCCTGAGCGCGTGCTCGACATACCACCCCGCGCCACTGCCCACGCGACCTGATCTCGGCGCGAGCGTCGACGCGCTGCGGGTTGATATCTCGCGTCTCGAGCTCGAGCCTCTGAAGCCGGTTCGCATCGATCCCCGGCAGGGCTTTACGCCCCTCGCCGTCGCTGTACTGGCGGTGCTGAACAACCCCGACCTGCGCGCCAAGCGCGCCGCGCTGGGGGTCTCGGGGGCCGAGGTGTTCGCCGCCGGTCTCCTGCCCGATCCACAGCTCGCCTCGAACGTGGACAAGCCGATCGCCGGTACCGACAAATTCACCGGGTTCGGCCTCTCGCCGTCGATCGATCTCGCAGCCCTGCTTGCGGTGGCCGACAACAAGCGGATCGCGAGGTTCAACGCCCGCCAGGCCAACCTCGACGTTCTCTGGGCGGAATGGACGACGGCCCAGCAGGCTCGCATCCTCGCCGAAACGGCGCTGGCCAACGAGGCGCGCGCGGGCCTGCTCGATCAGGTCATGCAGGCGGCGGGAGAGCGTGCGAGCGCTTCCGGGGAGGCGGTGACCCGCGGCGACATTTCCGGCCCCACGGCCGCAGCCGACCTTGCGGCGAAGCTCGACGTGCAGGCCCAGCTTGCCACCGCCCGCGCGGCCGCCGCCAAGGCCCGCCGCGACCTCAACGCCCTGTTGGGTCTCGACGCTTCGGTGCAACTCCCTCTGGTCGAGGACGCGCAACCGCTGGGTTATGATGCGGCCGAGGTGACGCGGCGGCTCTCGGCGCTCCCCACCCTGCGGCCGGATCTCCTCGCGCTTCAGGCCGGCTACGAAGCTCAGGACGTCAACCTGCGCAAGGCAATCGTAGCCGAGTTTCCGCTGACGCAAATCGCCTTCGCCTTCGCCCGCGACCCGACTCCGACGACGACCGTCGGTCTTTCCGCCGTCCTCGCCCTGCCCATCTTCAATGGCAATCGGGGGCAGGTCCGCGTGCAGGAGGCGACCCGGGAGCAGCTTCGGGCGGAGTACCAGGCGAGGCTGGATCAGACGAGCGCCGACGTCGCTTCGGACCTCGCCGACCTCGCCGCGTCAAAGTCCCAGGCGGATGTCCTGAACGCGGATATGCCGCGCCTCGAGTCGATGCTGGGGGCAAGCCCTGCCGCGTTCGCACGGCGCGACATCGACAGCCAGACTTACCTCACGCTGCTCCAGTCGGTCATCAGCCGCGAGACTGATCTGCAGGATCGCCAGCTGGCCGTTCGCGTGGCCGAGATCCAGCTCGAGACAGCCCTCTTCCTTCCTCCGACCGACCAGAGGGCCGCACGATGACCCCCAAGCGCCTCGCAATCTACGCTGGGGGCGCCGTGGCGGCCGTGGGCGTCATCCTGCTCTTGGTCCTGCTGCATGGTTCGGGCGGAGACGAGGACACAGGAGATGTCACGCCGACGGCGACGATCACGGCCGTTCCGGTGCGAAAGGAGGCCCTGCAGGAGCTCGCCAATGTCTATGGCGTCGTGCAGGCTGATCCTTCGGGGACTGCGACCGTCGCAGCGCCGCGGCCTCTGATCGTTCTTCGGGTGCTGGTCCGGCCAGGCCAGGTCGTCACCGCTGGTGAGCCCCTGGCCGAGGTCGCCAACGCGCCCGCGGCGGAGCTCGCCTGGCGCCAGGCGGCCGACGCGGTGAAATTCGCCCAGGCCGACCTGGACCGGGTCCAGCGCCTCTATGCGCAAAAGCTGGTCGCTTCCGACCAGCTCGACGCTGCGCGCAAGACGCTGGCCGACGCCCAGGCAGCCTTGGCCGCCCAGCACAGTCAGGGGGCGGACGAGCGACGCCAGACCCTCTCCGCTCCTGTTCCCGCGATCGTCACCAGCGTGCCAGCCAGCCCCGGCGACCATCTTGCTCAGGATGCGCCGGTGGTGGTCCTGGCGCGGCAAGGCGCGGTCACCGCGAGGCTGACGCTGGAACCCTCCGCGGGCCGGTTCGAGCCGGGCCAGGTTGTGACCCTGCGGCCCGTGTGGGGCGGCCCGACGATCTCATCGCACCTTACCCAGGTGGCGCATGCCGCCGATCCGACGACCAAGACCGTGGACGCCGTCGCCGCGCTCGGAGCCGGCAGCCCGCCCATAGGCTCAGCGGTCGAAGCCGATGTGGTGACCGGAATGCACGACGCGCTCGTGGTTCCACGCGGCTCCGTCGTGTTCGACGAGACCGGCACCCACGTCTTCACCATCTCCTCCGGCAAGGCGCACCGGGTGTTCGTCAAGGTCGGGCGCGACCACGGGGATGACGTCGAGGTCGAAGGACCGCTCACGCCTGGCCAGCCGGTTGCGGTGGAGGGCGCCTACGAGCTTCAGGACGGCATGGACGTGAAGGTCGCCGGCCGATGAACCTCGCCGCTGCGGCGTCCAAACGTCGACGTTCCCTTCTGACTCTGCTCGGCTTCCTGGTCGCAAGCGGCCTCGTGGCTGGATTCCTGATGCCCGTGGCGCTGTTTCCCACGGTGCTGTTTCCACGGATCGCGGTGACGGTCGACGCAGGGGACCGGCCGGCGGACCAGACCGAGGTGGTCGTGACACGGCCGATCGAACAAGCCCTGCGCGCCATACCGGATGTTCTGAATGTCCGGTCTACGACGAGCCGGGGTTCATCGGAGATCTCGATCAACTTCGCCTGGGGATCCAACATGGACCTCGCCCTGCAACGGGCCGAGGCCGCGCTGACCCGCGCCCAGCAGACGCTCCCTTCCGGCGTCACTTTTTTTGTCCGCCGGATGGACCCGACGGTCTTTCCGGTCGCGGCCTATAGCCTGACCTCCGCGACAGCCACGCCGGTGGAGCTTCGTCGCTATGCCGATTTCGCCCTCGCGCCGGTTCTCTCGACCATAGACGGCGTCTCCCGGGTCGAGTCCCAGGGCGGCGCGCCGGGGGAGTTCCGAATCACGGCGGACCCCGCGAAGCTATGGGCCTACGGCCTCTCCCTTGGAGATGTCGCAAGCGCCGTTTCGGGCGCCAACATCCTGACCTCCGTCGGAAAGGTGCAGGACGAAGGCAAGCTTCTCCTCGTCCTGACGGTCTCCACCCTGTCGGATCCGCGGGTCATCGATAACGTGGTGGTCAAGACCACCAGCGCCGGGGTGATCCGCGTCGGCGACGTGGCCACAGTCTCGGCTGCGCCCGCGCCGCAGTGGATCAGGGTCACCGCAGACGGTCGCGATGCGGTCCTCGTCAACGTCTACCAGCAGCCGGGCGGCAACACCGTCAAGATCACCCAGGCCATCAAGGCCGCGTTGGCCAAGGTGAAAGGGCAGGGGCCGGCGGACCTCCATATCAAGGGTTGGTACGACCAGAGCACGCTGATCCTCGATTCCGCTTCGGCGCTGCGCAACGCCATCATCATCGGGGTGGTGCTAGCCGCCCTGGTCCTTCTGGTGTTCCTGCGGAACTGGCGCGTGACCTTGGCCGCCGTCGTCGTCGTGCCGATGGTCCTGGCCGCGACGACCCTGGTGTTGAGGGTCCTGGGCCAGAGCTTCAACATCATGACGCTCGGCGGCATGGCCGCCGCGATCGGCCTGATCATCGACGACGCCATTGTCATGATCGAGCACATCGACCGCCGCTTTGCACAGGCGCACAGCCGTGACCGCGGCGTGATGGAAAGAGCGGTCTCGGAGTTCATGCGGCCGTTGGTGGGATCTTCGGCGGCCACCATCGTGATCTTTGTTCCGCTGGCCTTCCTCACGGGGGTCACCGGCGCCTTCTTCAAGGCCCTGTCGATCACCATGGCGACGTCCCTGACCCTCTCGTTTTTCGTGGCGTGGTGGCTGGTCCCGGTGCTCGTCGACCAGCTCGCCGGACGTCAGGCGAGGGTCGCCGAGCTCGACCCGAATGGGCGTATGCTCTCGCGATACCGCATGACGCTCGAAAGCGGGCTGGCGCGCCCGCTGGTCCCAGTCGCGATCGTCTGCGCGCTGGTGGCGGTGGGCGTCCTGGCGGGAGTGAAGGCCGGCTCGGGGTTCATCCCCAAGATCGACGAGGGCGGCTTCATCCTGGACTATGTGGCGCCGCCAGGAATGTCGCTCACGGAGACGGACCGCCTGATGCGGCAGGTCGAAGCCATTATCCAGGCGACCCCCGACGTCGCCACCTATTCGCGGCGCACGGGAACCCAACTCGGCGGCGGGCTCACTGAGCCCAACACCGGCGATTTCTTCATCCTGCTCAAGTCCCACGGTCGTCGTCCGATCGAGGAGGTGATGAACGAGATCGCCGGCAAGGTTCAGTCAACCATACCCGGCCTGCAGATCGAGACCGCGCAGCTGATGGAGGACCTGATCGGCGATCTCACCGCCGTGCCGGAGCCTATCGAGGTCAAGCTGTTCAGCGCCGATGCGGCACAGCTCAAGGCGACCGGTCCAAAGGTGCAGGACGCGATCCAGAAGATCAAAGGCATCACCGAGACCAAGAGCGGCGTCGTGATCGCCGGAGATGGACTCAACATCGATGTGGATCCGGTCCGCGCGGAGCTCGAAGGCATAGACGCCGGCGAAGCGTCCAAACAGATCTCCGATCAGCTGTCCGGCAATGTCGCCACCCAGGTGCAGTCGGGCGTGAACCTAGTGAACCTGCGGGTCTGGACCCCGACCGCGGAAAGGATCCGCGTCGATCAGATCGGCGCCCTGATGCTCAAGTCGCCAGGCGATGGACATCTATTCCCGATTTCCAGGATCGCGACGATCAAGCTCCTCACCGGCCAGGCGGAGATCGATCGCGAGAACATGCGCCGCATGGATGCGGTCACCGCCAGGGTGGTCGGCCGCGACGTCGGCTCCACGGCCGCGGAAGTCAGCAGGATGGTCGGGCGGCCGGGCTTCCTGCCCGCCGGCATGAGCTTCGAGATGGGTGGCCTCTATGCCGAACAGCGGGCGGCGTTCAAAGGCATGGCGCTGGTGTTCGCCGGCGCTGTCGCCGCCGTCTTCGTGCTCCTGCTCGTTCTCTACGAGAACTTCCGCATCGCCGCGTCGATCGTGATCATGCCGATTGCGGCGGCCACCGCCGTGGCGATCGGTCTTTGGCTGACGAAAGTCGAGCTGAATATCATGGCCCTGATGGGCATGACGATGATCCTGGGGATCACCACGGAAGTGGCGATCTTCTACTTCACCGAATACGAAGCCCTGCTTGCCGAGGGCGAACCGCCGGAACGGGCTCTCGTGGATGCCGGCGTCAACCGTCTGCGCCCGATCGCCATGACCACGCTCGCCGCGATCCTGGCCCTGGCGCCATTGGCGCTCGCCCTGGGCGGAAGCGCGTCCATGGAGCGGCCTCTGGCGATCGCCATCATTGCCGGCCTGTTCGCCCAGGGCCC
>JAFANN010000025.1 GCA_019232665.1 Caulobacteraceae bacterium
CAAAAGGGCCGCCAGCCGCTCGCGTGCGGCATCGCGATTCATCGCCTGCGAGCGGCGCTCCTGGGCGAAGAGGACGATGACGCCCTCAGAGCTCAGCCGCGATCCGGCAAGGCCTTCCAGGCGGGCCTTCGCGTCGTCGGGCACCGCCAATGACCCGCGCAGGTCGAAGCGAAGCTCGACCGCGGTGCTGGTCTTGTTGACGTGCTGGCCGCCGGGCCCGCTCGATCTAACCGCCCGCTCTGTCGCCTCGTCCAACGCGTCGGCGAGCCAGGGCGGATCCTGCCCCGCCGTCGTCTTTGAGCGAGCCGAAGAGCGAACGTCCGCTAGGCGTCGTAGCCGGGGCTCTCGCGATCCAGCCGACGCAGGCAGCCCGGCCAGGCAAGGCCGCCGCCAATGCCGCGGCTGGTCTGCATGCGCACCTCGGCCTGGCTGGCTTCCGGGGCGATCCGCACGTGCTCGCGGCCCACGGTAAGCGCCATCACCTGCTGCTTACAGGCGCGCTCGAGGAAGAACATGCTCACCCAACAGTCCGCGGCGGTGGCGCCGGTAGTCAGCGTCCCGTGATTGCGCAGCAGCAGCATGGACTTGTCGCCCAGGTCCGCGACAAGGCGGGTCTTCTCGTCCGGGTTCAGCGCGATACCTTCATAGTCATGGTATGCCAGCTTAGGCAGGCAGATGAGGGCATGCTGGCTGAGGGGAAGAAGGCCCTCCGCCTGGGCCGACACCGCGACGCCCTGATCCGAATGCAGGTGCATCACATAGTGGGCGTCGTCCCGCGCGGCGTGGATCGCCGAGTGGATGGTGAAGCCCGCCGGATTGATGAAGTAGGGCGTCTCCTGGAGGATGTTCCCGTCGAGGTCGATCTTCACCAGTGACGAAGCGGTGATCTCCTCGAAGAACATGCCGTAGGGATTGATCAGGAAGTTGTGGTCGGTCCCCGGAATCCGCGCCGAGATGTGGGTGTAGATCATGTCGTCCCACCCATAGAGGGCGACAAGCCGGTAGAGGGCGGCCAGATCCACCCTCGTCTTCCACTCCTCCTCGGAGACCTTGTCGCGCAGCGAGGCCGCGACGGCCACGGATCCATCGGCCACGTCGTCTACTCCTGATCGTTTGGCGTCAGGAGCAAGGATCGGCCCGCCGCGGCGCACCGTCAAGCGGCGGCGCGGCGGGCGGACACGACCTCAGTAGTGGTGGTGGCGGTAGTAGTGGCGTCGATGGGACATGTGGTGCCCGATCGCACAACCCGCGGCCGCGCCGAGCAGCGCGTGATGGCCGGCGAAGTGACCGGCGACGCCTCCGACCACGGCGCCTTTTACGCAACCGGCGTCTGCGACTCCCGCGGCGCCCGCAACCAGACTCAAACTCATGATGGCGGCGACGATGTTCTTCAAAGGAATCTCTCCGGCTCTCGGTCTGCGCGCCAGTCTAACTGACGCAATGGCGCTGCAAATGGCCAAGCCCCACGGATTGTTCCCTCTGCAAATCGGTCGGTCCGCTCCCGCAACCTTCCCGACGGCGGGGTCATTCCTCCCCCTGCACAAGGCAGTGGCGTAGGCGAGAGACATGGTCGCCAGTCATCCCGGCACACCGCAGAGCCAGCCAACCGCACGCGTGGGGTTGTCCGCGGGCGCGCCGGACGAGGTCAAGTTATCTTCGTTGAACGAATTGCGACCGGCGCTCCAGGCGTGTCGGCGCTGCGGTCTCTGGCGCCATGCAACCCAGGGCGTCGCTGGCGAAGGCCCTTTCACCGCGCCATTGATGTTCGTGGGCGAGCAGCCCGGCGACATGGAAGACCTCGCGGGACGGCCTTTCATCGGCCCTGCTGGTCAGCTCCTGAGCCGCGCCCTCGACGCCGCGGGCATTTCGCGCTCCGAGGCCTATGTCACCAATGCGGTGAAGCACTTCAAGCACGAGCTACGCGGGAAGCGGCGCCTTCACAAGACGCCCGACGCCGGCGAGGTTCGCGCTTGCCGGTGGTGGCTGGATCAGGAGCGGACGATGGTGAAGCCCAAGCTCATCGTCGCGCTCGGCGGAACCGCCGCCCTGGCCGTGTTCGGCAAGGCCATGCCGATCATGCGGTCGCGCGGCAGACCCCTGCCCCTCGACGGCGGCCTGCAGGGCCTCATCACCGTGCACCCGTCCTACCTGCTGCGCATTCCTGACGAAGCGGCCAAAGCGGCCGCTTGGCGGGGGTTCGTCGAGGACCTGACTGTCGCGGGGAAACTGATCACCTCAGGCTGATCACCGATGGAACGCCCGGCGCCTCGGAAGATTATGAGCCAACGTAGCCAGGAGCTTTCCCATGACCACAGACTTGAGGGACAAGGCGGCCGTCGAGCACAAGCTCTGGATCGAAATCGGCGACACCGGGTTCGGAATGCTCGCGACTGTCGGCGGCGCCCAGCGCCACTTCCAGCCAATGACCGCTTTCTGCGAGCCGGAATCCGGCCAGATCTGGTTCTACACGCATGACAATTCGGAACTCGCCGTAGCGGCGCAGGGTGGAGCCGAGGCGATGTTCGTCTTCGTCTCGCGCGATCGGGAGCTGCAGGCCTCGATCCGCGGCGAGCTGCGCACGACACATGATCAGCTTCATCGCGACAAGTTCTGGAGCTCGACTGTCGCCGCTTGGTACCGCAAGGGCAAGGACGACCCGGACCTGACCATGCTCTGTCTCGACTGCAAGGACACGATGGTCTGGATCACGGAGGCAGGCGGGGCGAAGGTCGCCTGGGAGATCGCGAGGGCCAATTTGACCGGGTCGCAACCCGAGATCGGCGGCAAGGCCACGCTCAACCTGGGCTGACCCATCGCCCACAGCAGAGGCGAAGGGCCGGAGCTCGCCCGGCCCTCCCCTTTCCTGTCAAGCGCGTTTCAGTGCGGCGGGGTCGTAGCGGCCGGACCCGTCGCGCCGGGCGTGCCGGGGGGCGTGGCGGCGGTCGTCGAACCTGGAGTTCCCGGAACACCCGTCGTCGTCGATCCTGGCGTGGCTGAGTTGGGCGCTGGCGTGGCTGAGTTCGGTCCTGGCGCGGCTGCGCCCGGCGTACCCGGCGTTCCCGATGCGCCGCCGGGATAAACCGAACTGTTGACGCCCATGGAGCCAGCGGAGCTCGCGCCGGAACCGGGAGTGACGCCCGTCGTCGTAGAGCCTGGCGAGCTCATGCCGGCGCCGGCGCCCGCAGTGGTCCCTGCTCCGGGCGAACCCACGCTTCCGCTTGCGCCAGCCGACGACCCGGCGGCTCCTGCGCCGGCCGCGCCCGGAGCGGCCGCTCCGCCGCCGCCCGAAGCCTGCGCCCATGCCGTCGAGCTGATCGCAAGCGCGCCTGCTGCCGCGCCGATCATTAGAAGCCTGATCATCGAAGCTTCTCCTCCAAACGTTTCGATCAGGTTCTAGAAATCCCGCGCCTGTCGTTGGTTTCGCCGCGTGCAGAAAGGTCTGATAGGGGTTTGCCCCGCCTCTTGCAGACGTGGTCGGGGAAAATATGTATTGCCGAGCCGGCGTTCCGGCGAAGCAGGCGTTCAATTGAGCAAACACGACACAGCGATCGATCCGAAGTCGCAGAACACCCTCTTCGAAACGTCCCAGCGGCTTCAGAAGGCCTACCAAGCTTCACGGAAGAAGTGGGCGAAGGCGGTAGGCCGTCCATATGACGGCGATACGGACCACCGGCCGCCGCCCGGCGAACTCGACGCGGAAGCCGACGAGTAGGTCGCCTTCAGGGCAGTGGCCGTGCTAGAGGGCGTTGCGCAAAAGTGGGAACTGGTTTTGCGGTCACAGCGCCCTCAAGCATTTGAATCTGGAGCACGTTTCAGGGATCAGGCTATTTCGCCTGATCCCATCGCGCTCTAGGGCGGGCCTCGACCCGGAGGGGGGACGGAATTGGCGCCTTCTCAGTCTTCAAGCCACCTGCGCCTGGCCTTCGTCGCGAGCGACTGGCCCGAAGCGACCGCCGCTCGTGAGCGCCTGGCGCAGGTCTATGGCGAAGTCTGCGAGGAGGATGCCGACGTGGTCGTCGCCCTTGGCGGCGATGGCTTCATGCTTGAGGTGCTGCATCGCAACCTCGCCGCGCGTCGTCCCATCTACGGCATGAACCGCGGTTCGGTTGGGTTCCTGATGAATGACTACAGCGAGGCTGACCTCCACGCGCGTATCGCAGCTGCCGAGCCGGCGACGATCCATCCGCTCCGGATGATGGCCTGGGATGGCGCGGACGCATGTCGCGAGGCCTTGGCGATCAATGACGTCAGCCTCCTGCGCGAAACACGGCAGGCGGCGAAGCTGCGGATCCTGATCGACGGGCGGCCGCGCCTGGAGGAGTTGATCTGCGACGGCGCCCTTGTCTCCACGCCGGCAGGCTCGACCGCCTACAACCTCTCCGCCCACGGGCCGATCATCCCGATGAACGCCCAGGTCCTCGCCCTCACGCCGATCAGCGCGTTTCGCCCGCGCCGCTGGCGTGGCGCCCTTCTCTCGCACGACGCCCAGGTGACCTTCGAGATCCTGGAGCCCGAGAAGCGGCCCGTGAGCGCCGTGGCCGATAACGTCGAGATCCGCAATGTGAGGCGCGTCGACATCGCCGAGGATCGCGGCGTCAGCCTGGTCCTCCTGTTCGACGCCGGGCGCAGCCTGGAGGAGCGGATCCTGACGGAGCAGTTCGCGGTCTGACCGGCCGGCGGCCAGCCTCACATTGCGGTAGCGAGGGACTCCGTCACCGCGCCGTAGCCGGCGTCGGGGGGAATCGTGAGGGCGCGGCCCTCTGGCGTGTCCACCAGCTTCGGCTCGACCGTCACCAGCGTCCGCGAGCGGGCGCGTTCCACGGCGTCCGTCGCCCCGCTCGCTTCGGCCAGGAGCTGAAGGTTCATGCGCGTCGGGAAGATCACCTTGCGCTCGCCCAACGCCCCCAGCCGCAGGGCTTCGGAAGGGGCGATCCACTCCGCGTCCACCGTCTCCCAGCCGTCGCACAGGGCCAGCTGATCGGCCGGGGCGGCGCCGATGTAGAACCAGGTGTCGAACCGCTTGGGCATCATCTCGGGCGTGATCCAGCGGGCGAAGACGCTGAGCGCGTCCAGATCGAGTTTCACGTCGAGTTCGGTCACCAGATCGAGAAACGAGCGCCGATCGCGGGCGACGTCGTCGCGCGCCCGACCGGCGCGCTCGTCGCCCCGAAAATGCCCGCCGTCGGCGTGCCGGGCCAGGAGGATGCCGGTCTCCTCGTAGGCCTCGCGGATTGCAGCGATGCGCAGCGGCCTGGCCAGCGGCTCTGAGGCGTCCCAGCCGAGCGTCCGCCCTTCCCACGCGGGGTCATGGTCGCCCGCGTGGGTCTTGCCGCCCGGGAACACCAGAGCCCCCGACGCGAAGTCGATCTGGTGGTGCCGCTTGACCATCAGCACCTCGAACGAAGGCTCGTCGCGCACGAGGAGGATCGTTGCGGCCGGAACGGGCGTGGCGATATCGGGCATGGATCAACCTCTGGAGCGAAGACCGACGCGACCGACGGATGGTCAGGCCATCTGGTAGCGGATCGGCAATTGTTTCGGTCCGCCGACGAAGGCGCCTTCCGACCGCCGAGGCGTCCCTGCGAACTCGAGAGACTTCAGCCGTGGCATCAGCTCCTCGAACAGGATCCGCATTTCCATACGGGCCAGATGCTGGCCCAGACAGACGTGCGCGCCGTAACCGAACGAGAGCAGGCGGTTGGGGCTGCGCTCGGGCTTGAACACATCGGGCTCGTCGAAGACTTCCTCGTCGCGGTTGCCCGACGGATAGCAGAGCATCAGCCAGTCGCCTTTGGGGATCTTCTGGCCCCGGATCTCCGCGTCGGCCGTGGCCGAACGCATGAAGTGCTTTACAGGCGTGGTCCAGCGCACCGCCTCGTCCACGAGGCCTGGGATCAGGCCCATGTCCGCCTTCACGCGCGCGAAGGCCTCCGGATACTGGCACATCCCCCACACCGCCCCAGCGGTGGACGAGGACGTCGTGTCGTGCCCGGCGGTGGCGACGATGATGTAGTAGCCCATCGCCTCGAGGTCGTTGATCGGCGCGCCGTTGATCTGTCCGTTGGCTATGGCGGTCGCCAGGTCGGACCCGGGATTGGCTTTGCGGGCGTCGCTGATTGATTTGAAATACATGAAGAAATCGGCGATCGTCGCCTGGATGTCCTGCAGGCTGCCGGCGCCGCTGGTCTCGGACCGATCGCTCTTGGAGCGGTTGAGTTCCGGATCCCCGGCGCCGAACAGCTCCTGGGTCAGCTTCAGCATCCGCGGCTCGTCTTCGCGCGGGACGCCGAGGATCTCCATGATGACTCGCAGGGGATAGGTGAGCGCGACATCCTTCACGAAGTCGCACTCGCCGCCGTGGTCGGCAAAGCGGTCGATGTGTTCGCGGGCGATCTCGCGGATGCGCGCCTCGAGGGCGCGGATATTCTGCGGCAGGAACCACGACTGGGTGAGGACCCGGTACTTCATGTGATCCGGGGCATCCATCTGCACGAGGGTGCGCAGGAGGTGCGGACTTCCCCCCGTCATCGCGCGCACCGTCTTGTCGCCCTCGATCGAGGTGAAGGTCGTGGGCATGTCGCCCGAATGGAACAGGTCGTTCTGGCGGCTGATCTCGAGGATGTCCGCGTGTTTGGTGACAATCCAGAAGGGATAGACCCCCTCCAGCTCCGCCCGACCGAGCGGGACGTTGGCACGCAGCCAGCGGAACGCGTCGTGCACCGTGTCCGAAGCGTAGTCCTTCGGTGTGATCACCGACCGCGCGACCTCATAGGGAATCGTCGGAGTCGGCTGGACTCGATCAAGGATGTCGCTCATGGCCGCAACTCACCTCCAGGCGCCTTTGCGTCAGTCTAGATCAATCTCGTGCGGGCGCGCCTCGCCCTCAGGCGAGGACGAACCCCTCGTAGTTTGAGGCGGCGACTTCGTCGCATTTCCGGCGATAGCCGGCGCCGATGTAGGGCATGAACACCCGCGGTTTACCTGGAATGTTGGCGCCCATGTACCAGGAGGCGGCGCGCGGGAAGAGGGTCTTGTCCGCCACCGCGGCGACGTGGGCGACCCAGGCGTCCTGCGCCGCTTCGTCGGCTTCGATGCGCGAG
>JAFANN010000091.1 GCA_019232665.1 Caulobacteraceae bacterium
GCGCCAGGCGCCGGCGCGGCCGCCGCGGGGGCTGAAGACGTTCCGGCGTGGACATGGATATGGACGTGGTGATGGTAGTGGTGATGGACATGGCGACCCCGCCCACGTCCGCGGCGATGGCGAGCCGCCATCTTCGTTTCCACCGCGGCCACTCGCTCACTCGCACTCTGAGCAGCTGCATTGGCGGCTTGAGCGCTGCTCGTGGCGGCGTCGGCCGTGCTCTGGGCCCTTTGGGCCGCAGCTCCAGCCGCCTGCGCCGCGCTGCCCGCCTGCTGCGCCGCGGCATTGGCCGAGTCAGCGGAAGACTGGGCGTGCTGGGCGGCCGTATTGGCGGCCTGCGCCGCCGCATTTGCCTGGTCGGCGCTGGCCTGGGCACGATGGACGGAATCCACGGAGGCGCAACCGGTGAGCGCGAGCGCACCGGCCATAAGCGCCGCCATAGACGTCCGGGTCGCCAATTTGATCATTGGACTCGACTCTCACTGACGGCTCGCGGGCCGTGGTGGACGGATAAACAGTAACGCTCTCCCCGCCCAGGAGTTGCACAGCCATCGGCGTCCATAACCAAAGCCATGCCGCCTGGCCCTGTGAAGCCAAGTTTGTGGCCGGTTTTCGAGAGCCTGTCTTTGAGATGACGCAAAGTCGGGTTTCTCTCCCGCCGCCTCGATGCGACGAAGGGCGGCGCATGCGCGAAGTGAGGCTGGGGTTCAGATGCGCCTGCACGACTACTGGCGCTCGACCGCATCCTACCGGGTTCGGATCGCCCTGAACCTGAAAGGGCTCAAGTTCGAGCAGACCCCGCACGACCTGAGGCGCGGCGAGCAGCGCGCGCCCGACTATCTCCATCTCAATCCGCAGGGCCTGGTCCCGACGCTGCAGGCAGGCGATCTCACGCTCACGCAAAGCCTGGCGATCTTCGAGTGGCTCGAGGAACGCCACCCCTCGCCGCCCCTGCTGCCGACGTCTCCCGACGCACGCGCCATCGTCAGGTCGATGTGCGAGATCATCGCCTGCGACATCCACCCCCTGAACAACCTGCGTGTCCTGGTCGCCCTGCGCGGCGAGTTCCAGGCGACGGAGGATCAGGTGTCCAACTGGATAGGCCAATGGATCGCGAGCGGTTTCGCGGCTTTGGAAACCTTGGTCGCACGCCACGGCCAGGGTTTTGCGTTTGCCGACCAGCCGACCTTCGCCGACTGTTGTCTCGTGCCCCAGATCTATTCGGCCGAGCGGTTCAACGTTCCGTTGACCCCCTACCCTCGCCTCGTCGCCGCCGTAGCAGCGGCGCGCGCCCTGCCCGCGGTCGCGGCAGCTCATCCCGACCGACAGCCGGGCGCGGACTGACCCAGGCCCAGTCCGCCCGTCAGCCCAGTCGCCGCCGATAGAGGGCCAGAACGCGCTCCCAATGCCGCTCCGCTGAGGCCTTCTGGTAGGCGGTGCGCGAGGGGAAGGCGAAGGCGTGCTCGGCGCCCCAATAGACCTCGACCTCTGCGGCGACGTTCGAGCTCTGCAGAGATCGCTTGAGGGTCTCGACGTCCTCCATCGACGCCCAGGGATCGGTCTCGGCGCAGGCAAAGTAGAGCTCGGCCTTGGTCTTGTGGGCCTGGACATGCGGGCTGTCCGGCCTGTCGGTCACGAGATAGGTCCCATAGATCGAAGCCGCGGCCGCGATGCGGGTCGGAAAACGGGCGTTGATCGCGAACTGGCCGCTCATGCAATAGCCGTGGACACCGATCGAGCCCGTACGCGCCGCCGCATCCGCGTCGAGAAAATCGATCAGCGCCCTGACGTCCGACATCACCAGATCGATCGAGAGGGTGTTCATCAGCGCGACCATGCGCTCGCGGACGCCCGGATCGAGGTATGCCCCGATCTCCATCACCCCTTGGCGATAGTAGAGGTTCGGAAGCATCACATAGTATCCGACCGAAGCCAGCCGGCGGGCCATGTCGCGCAGTTCCTCACGGATCGCCGGGCGTCCATGAGGAACAGGATTGGCGGGTGCGGACCGCCGCGCTCGGGGTGACAGATGAAAGTGGTGGTCGCCCCATGAGGCGTGGTGACGTCGATCTGGCGCTCGATCATATTCTGGTTCGTCTCTACGATTGCGCGGCTAACCTGATCCCGGCCGTCAGACGCCGAGGAGGACTTTCAGCATCGTCACGGCCGCATCGGGCGCCGTGAGCACCGGCGCTGAGCTCACCTTCGCCACCGCGTCGGCCGCGCGGGAAGTCGAAAAGTGCGCGAGCATGATCGCGTCGCAATCCTGAAGATCCGGGGCTCGCGCGGCCACTAATCTGTTGTGATCGTCTGCAAATCCCTTGCGCAACAGATCGATCGCGTCGTCGACGAGTATGGTTCGAAGTCGAGCCGCCGAGCCCTCCTCCGCCACGAAGTCCTGGAATTCCTGCGTCATCGTGCTGACGGACGGGGCGAAGGTGGCCAGCATGCCGATGTTTCCGCCCTTGGCGATCGCCGCCTTGAACATGGCCTCGTTAGGCTTGAGGACCGGGACCGGAAGTTCGGCTTTCAACCGATCGATCGCGGGCCCGAAGGCCGAGCAGGTGACGAGGATCGCGTCGGCGCCCATCCCCCACCCGTACCGCCCGAAGGCCACAAAGCGATCGATCATCCTCTGCGAAAGCTCCTCCTCCTTGGCGCGGTCGATGGTCAGGCCGTCGTCGAGCAGGTTGACGAGTTCGACGTCCGCCCAATTCCGCTCGAAGGCCGAGCGGATCGGATCCATGGCCACCGTCGTGGCGTGGAGCAGGACGATGCGGGGTGGATTGGCCACTTGGAGTTCTCGCGTCACGAAGCAGGATGATTGAGACGAGAGACGAGGCCTGCCGCTTCGTAAGCCTCGTGGGCGGTCTTCGAAACCAGCGCCTGAAGGAATGCTGCGGCGCCTCCCTCGTTTCTCGGCCCCTTGAACATGGCCGCCGAGAAATTCGTCGCCAACTGCACTTCGTCTGGAAAAGGTCCGACGATTTCGACTCCGGGCACAGAGATCAGTTCACTCATCTGCTGAATCGCCAGGTCGGCTTCGCCGGTGACGAGCTTCTCCGCGGTGAACCCTGCTGGGATGGTGACCGCAGCAAGCTTGTCCGAGACCCCCAGTCGAGAGATCAGTCCGGTGAAGTAAATGCCGCTGGCGCCGCCGGTCGAGTAGGCGACCCCCTTCGCGTTCACGAGGGCGTCCCGGAACGCCTCGACAGTCGATATGTCGGGATGCGGCGCCCCCTTGCGCACCGCAACGCCCAGGGACGCCCGCGCGATCTTGGCGCGGGTTCGCGGCTCGATGATCCTGTCGCTGGCAAGCCTGTCCATCGAGTCATCGATCGCGACCACCACATCGGCGCGGTCACCCTCCCCGATTTGGCGCATGAGCACTGTCGTAGGCTGCCAAACGAAGCTGAGATCGAAGTCCGTGCTCGCCTCGAAAGCCGGTACGATGCCTCGCTCGAATGCAACCTTCACCGCGATTGCGCTCATGACCGCGACATGGCGCCTCTGCTTCTCAACAAGCCGGGACGTCATCTCAGTCACTCCAGGCCGCTCTCATCTGTCTTACGGTCCCCGGCTGGATAGTCTCGAGTTGCCGCAAGCCAAGCAAAGCCATGTCTCGATCGATTTCGTCTCGCAGCAACGTCATCGCGTGGAGGACACCGTTCGAACCTTCCACCGCCGCGGCATAGAGGAACGGCCGCCCAATAAAGACGAAATCGGCTCCAAGACTTAAAGCCTTGATCACATCCGTACCCCTGCGGACGCCACCGTCGATCATGACGGTGAGATCCTTCGCCTCTGCGCGGATTTCGGGGAGCACGCGTAGCGGGGCGACCGTACAGTCGAGCTGGCGGCCTCCGTGGTTGGAGATGATGACGCCATCCGCGCCCGCCTGCCTCGCCTTGGCGACGTCATGGCTCGACAGCAGGCCCTTGATGACCAGCTTGCCTTTCCAGGTGTCGCGGATGATCGCGAGGTGCTCCCAGGAGAGACGATCCCGGTCATCCATGTTGCGGACCAGACCCTGGCTCACCATCGGCGGGCCGCGGGCCGCGTCCATGTTCTCGAAGTGCGGCACGCCCCCTTTGAGAAAGGTGCGCGCGACCGTGCCCACGAGCCAGCGAGGGTGTAGCGCGGCGTCGAAGGCGACCCGCGGCGTGACTCGCAGTGGCATGCTGAAGCCGCTGCGCAGGTTGTTCTCCCGATTGCCGGGCACAGGCGTGTCGGCAGTAATGACCAGGGTTTCGAACCCCGCCGCCGCGACGCGTCGAAGCATCGCCTGGATCCGCTGGGGATCGCCGGGCAGATAGGCCTGGAACCAGGCGTCGGGATATTCGCCCCTGACATCCTCGAGCCTGGTGAGCGACGAGGCGCTGAGGATCATCGGGACCTTGGCCGCGCTCGCCGCCCGCGCCAGGGCCCGGTCGCCGTCATAAGCGATGATGGCCGCTCCGCCCAAAGGCGACACCCCGAACGGCGAAGCATAGCGCTTGCCAAACAGACCCCGGCTCTGGTCGCGATGCGAAACGTCGACAAGGTAGTTGGGTACGAGCGCGAGTTCCCGGTAGGCGGCTTCCGAATCCAGCTTGCCGGCGCCTGTCTCCGCAGCGCCGCTGACATAGCCGAAGATCATCTTGGGCAAGTATCGGCGCGCAGCCCGCTCGAAATCGCTGAGAGCAAGATAACGCGCGTACCTGGGGTCGCCCGTCGTCGCGCGCTTGCTCACCGCGACGATGCGATCGGCAGCCACCGCCTTTGTTGGCGACGCCGTTGCAGAGGCCCTCCCCTCCTGGCCTGCCGCGCTCACCATGGAGGGTCCTTGTCCGACGGTCGTCCCACAGCTCTTGGACACTCACCCTGTTTTCCAACCGGTGTGGCGCCTTGAGTAAGCGCTTACATAATTCGCCGCTAGAGAGGACGTCAAGTTCGGACTCCTGAACTCCGCTCAACGACATATTCGTGATATTTTTCACTCCATACGACCCGTCCCTCGGTCTGGCGCTTCGCCGCCAAAGCGCATCATCACGAATGTACGCGCTTCCACTGGAAGCCTTGACAGCGAGTCGTGGCCGGTCGAGTTTTGACGGGTCGGGGGACGGCGTGACGGGCCGGCGGGAGCGCCGTCGGGGCGATGGATATTCGATGAAACTGCTGATCACGGGCGCCAGCGGTAGTATCGGGCGCGTGCTTCGCGACGGGCTGGCCGGTCAGTATGAGCTGATGCGCCTTACCGACCTCGCGCCGCCGCCTCGGAGCGCGGCGCGGGGAGAGGAGTGCGTCGGCTTCGACATCACCGATCTCGACGCGGCGACCGCCGCCTGTGCGGGAATAGACTGCGTCGTCCATCTCGCCGGCATCCCGCTCGAGCCAAAGGAAAATGCCTGGGAGCAGCTCCTGCCCGCCAATATCGTCGGGTGCTACAACATGTTTGAAGCGAGCCGGCGATCAGGAGTCCGTCGGTTCATCTTCGCCTCATCCAACCATGTGGTCGGATTCTACAGACGCGAAGTAATCGTGGACACCGATGTCCTGCCGCGTCCCGATAGTCTCTACGGCGCGGGCAAGGTGTTCGGCGAGGCGCTCGGCCGTCTTTACGCTGACAAGCATGGAATGAGCGTCGCTTGCCTGAGGATCGGGTCATTCCGACCTGCCCCCGAGGATAGACGCCAGCTCGCGACGTGGGTCAGCGCGGAAGACACCGTGCAACTTATCAAGCGGTGCATCGACGCGCCGTCGTTCCACTTCTTCGTCGTCTATGGCGTCTCCAACAACGAGGGGACGTTCTGGACCAATCGCGGTGTCGAATGGCTCGGATACGAACCGCATTCTTGCGGCGATGACTACGCGGAAAGATTTGCTTCGCACCCTCCCGAGGACGCGCTGGAAGGGATGTTCCATGGCGGCGGGTACTGCGCGCAGGGCTTTGACGGCGATCCGTCGCTCATAGACTGACGAGGTCTTCGGAGCCCAAACGTGGCAGACAATCCGAAATCACCCCCCGGACGACGCGACGAACTCGCTGGCAAGCCACGCGCCCGCGTGGAAGACGTTGCGCAGGCCGCAGGCGTTTCGACCGCAACCGTGTCGAGGGCCCTCAACCGGACCGGCCCAGTCAGCCCCGCGATCCGCGAAAGGATCGACCGCGTTGTCGCCGAGCTTGGCTATGTGCCCAACGGGGCCGCCAGAGCGCTCGCCTCTCATCGGACCCGCGCGATCGGCGTCGTCATTCCGACCCTGGAGAACGCCAGCTTCTCGATCATGGCCGCGAGCGCACAGCGGCATTTGAATGCGGCCGGCTACCACATGCTCGTCGCCAGCTCCGACTACGAGCCCCGGCAGGAGTGGGCGCAGATCCAGTCGCTAGTTGCCCATGGAGTCGACGGGCTGATCCTTGTCGGCTCCCGCCGCTCGCCGGAGGTCATCGACTACCTGAAGTCGCGGCGTGTCGACTTCGTCGTGACCTGGACGCTGGCCGACGGCGACACGCCCTGCGTCGGCTTCGACAACGCGGCCGCGGCGCGCCGGATGGCGTCGCATCTCTTAGACCTTGGGCACACCCAGATTGGCGTCATCGCCGGCCTGACGCTGGACAACGACCGCGCCGCGGCCAGGATCGAGGGCATCCGCGCAGCGCTCGGCGAGCGGGGATTGGCGTTTCCACGAGAGCTGCTCATCGAGCGCCCCTACAAGATCGCCGAAGGCCAGTTCGCACTGCGGACGCTCCTGGCCGCCACGCCGCGGCCGACGGCGGTCATCTGCGGCAACGATCAGCTGGCCTTCGGCGCCCTCATCGAATGTGGCCGTCAGGGAATAGAGGTTCCGCGCAAGATCTCGATCGTCGGCTTCGACGACCTGGAGTTCGCCAGTCAGATCGTCCCCTCGCTGACGACAATGCGCGTTCCTGCAGAGGAGATCGGGGCGCGAGCGGTCGAGATGCTCGTCTCGCGACTGTCTGGACTCGCCACGCCGCAGACGATCGAGATCGAGGTCAGCCTGGTGGTGCGTGACAGCAGCGGGGTGCTCGCAAAATGACCGTGCGCGAGCTGCGGAGTCGCTCAATGCGCGGAGTCGAAGAC
>JAFANN010000155.1 GCA_019232665.1 Caulobacteraceae bacterium
GCCGCTGCCCCCCGCGGGTCGCCGCCCCGCCGTGCAGCATGCGCGGGTGGAAGAGGACGACATCGCCCGGTTCGACGGCGAAGCTGACGATGTCGAAGGCGCGCCGTTCCGCCTCGATGTCGGGCAGACGCGGCAGCTCCTCACCCGCGTGCAGGGGTGCGGTGTCATCGCCGAGGGTGAAGCGCGAGCCGTTGAAGAGCACCCCCCGATGCGAGCCGCGCACGAACTCGAGGGAGTCTTCCGCCGCCAGGGCCTCGAACGTGATCCAGGCCACCGCCAGGTGCTCGCCGCCGACCGACAGATAGGAGGAGTCCTGGTGCCAGGGCGTGCGCCTCGCTTCGCCGCCCTCCTTCAGGAACACCTGCTCGTACATGAACCAGACATCGGGCGCGCCCCAGATCTTGGAGATGAGCCTCGGCAAGGGCGAGGCGCGCAGCATGGCTTGGTAGCCTTCGAGGACGCGGGGATTGTAGAGGTCCTGGTAGAACGTGGCCGTGGTGGCCGAAGGGATCCGGCTCGCCAGCGGACCCGGATTGTCCACGCTCCACGCCCACGCCGCCTCGGCCTGGGCAAGGGCGTCGGCGTCGAGGGCGCGCTTCAGCAGCACCACGCCGTCGCTGAGATATGTCTCGGCTTGGTCGCTCATGGGTTAATCCCGGAGCGCCGGCGAGAGCGCCGGCGCTCCGGGCAGGCCTTGCTACGTGCGCTCACGCCCCGACGTCCTGCGGGCGACGCTGGTCGGCCCAGCCGGCGTGTTCGCGGCGAACGGCATCGATCGCGCGAGTCCAGAAGGCCGGGTTGGCGGCCATGAAGTGGATGTCGAACCGCTCGGCGGTGCGGAACTCCAGCACCTCCACCCCCTCCGGGCCTGGCGTGTAGGCATAGGCCATGTCCTTGGGCAGAAAGAAGCCGTCGCCCCTGCCCAGGGTCTCGGTCCCCAGCTGCAGGCTGCCGGCGATGATGTAGTAGAGGCAGTCGGCGCTGTGGGTGTGGCGCGGGAGCGGAAAGCCGCTCTTGAACCAGGCGTAGGTGAGGGAAAAGCCTGGCGCGGCGAACAGCAGCTTGACCACCTGGCCGTCGTTGACGCCCGCCTCGCCCAGTTCGGCGAACTTCGCCGACAGCTCTTCGGTGACGCCTTTGTAGTCCATCAGGTCGAACTCGGCGAAGTCCTTGGCCTCGCTGTAGCGATAGATCTGGAACCTCGGCTTCGTGTCCGGCCGGTCCATCGTCTCGGCTTCGCTCATTGTTTCCTCCTCACCGGTGCGCGCCGCGTCATGCGGGCGACGCCCCGTTCACCAGACCCAGCCCTGTCGTTTTCCATCCGAGCAGGGTCAGCATTTCGTCGGAAGCGAACTGGCGCACCGACGGATCCAGCGACAGGAACCAGTTCTCCTGCTGCCGGTAGATCGGGCGAGTGTACCAGGCGAATACGCCCCCGCGACGGCGGTCGGCGGTGCGGTTGTTCCCCGTCTTGTGCCAGACGCGGCTGTCGAGGACGACGATGGCGCCGGCCGGCGCCTCGACCGCCACCGTCTCGGCCCCTGCCTCGTCGGGCCGCGGCGCACGGTTCAGCCGGTGACTGCCCGCGACGATGCGGGTCGCGCCGGTCTCTTCGGTGAAGTCGTCCAGGCACCAGCAGATGTTGAGGCCCTGGGCGTCCCGCGCCCACGGCTCGGGCACGAAGATCTGGTCGGCGTGAAGCACCATCTCGCCCCCGCCAGGACCGGTGATGTTGGCCGAGATGTTCCCGAGCAGGGCCGGCCAGCCGAGGATTGCACGGATGAAGGCGAGGGCCGTGGGATGCTCGGCCATGTCGGCGAACACCGGATCGCGGCTGAGCAGGTTCCACACCCGTTGATTGGTCTCGTCGCCAACGTAGTCGAGGGCGAACTTCTGCTCCCGACCCCGCGCCCGGTCCTGATCCGCTGCGCGATAGAGGGCCGCCCGCGCCTCTTCCAGCCGAGCGCCGCCCAGAACCCCCGGAAGTATCGCGAGGCCATGCTCGGCAATGCTCGCCAGCCCCGCCTCGACGGTCTCGACCGGCGCCGGCAAGGCGGCGCGCACGCGGGGTTCGGCGAGGGTCATGACACGCCCATCGGCGACTTGGGCCGGGCGCCCAGAAGCTGACCCGCCATTCGGATGTTCGCCGCCGCGTCCAGGCCGAGGCGCGCGCGCATCCACGGATCGAGCGATCCCTGGGTCTCTTCGGAAAGCAACGCGTTCCAGTTCACCTGCGGCCTCAGGAAGTCGGCCGAATAATAACCGAAGAGCAGTGCGCGATCCTCGTCCTTGGTGACGTTGGCCCCGGACGTGTGCCAGATCCGACCGTCCATCACGGCGATCGAACCGGCCGGCGCGACGATCGGGGTGAGGCGCGCGAGCGCGTCGTCGGGAACGTCGGCGAGGCGCTCGAAGCGATGGCTGCCAGGGATGTAGAGCGTGCCGCCGTTCTCGCCGCGCACGTCGGTCAGGCACCAGATGATATTGACCGACCAGGGCGCTAGCCACGGCTCGGGAACCACCAGCGCCTGGTCCGAGTGCAGCGACATCGATCGCGAGCCCGGCCGGGCAATGTTGGCGGTGAAGTTGGAGATCATCCAGCCCTCGCCCAGCACCGCCTCGACGAGATCGAGCGCGGCGGGATTGCGGATCAGGTCGCGGAACAAGGGATCGAGCTCGAGCAGGGCGAACACCCGCACGTTGGACTCGTTGGGATCCAGCTGCGGCATGAAGGTCGGCCCGCCCATCCGCCGAAACCCCTCCGCCGCCGCCCAAAGTCGGTCGACAGCGTCTCTGGACTCCTGGGCGCTCAGCACACCCGGGAGTATGGCGACACCGGTCTCCTCGAGATCCTTCGTCAGCTTGGTTGTTAGTTCAGGCATGGTTTTAAACGCCAAGCGCGCCAAGGACGCCAAGATCAGCTGAGCTTTGGTCGCCCAATGACCGCGGCCCGCAGGGCCGCAACCAATCGGATAACGCGCCTCCGGCGCGAACGTGTTTGTTGCGAGCCTCTTGGCGCGCTTGGCGTTCTTGGCGCGCTTGGCGTTTCAATCTCACCCATCCCCCTCGCCCCACCACGGGTATTGCGGGGGCATGTCGGCGGTGACGCGGCCGGGGAAGGCGGGAGGGCGTTTTTCGAGGAAGGCGCTGACCCCCTCTTTGACGTCGCCGCGCGAGCCTAGGGCCTGGACGATCGCGCCGTCGACCTTGAGCAGGTCGAAGGGCAGCTGCGCCGAGGCGAAGCGCCAGAGCAGGGCCCTGGTCAGGGCGATGGACACCGGGGCGGTGTTGGCGGCTATCTCCCGGGCGATCTCGCGGGCGCGAGGCAGCAGCTGCTCCGGCTCGACCACCTCGCTGACCAGTCCGCCGCGCAGAGCCTCGTCGGCGCCGAACACATTGCCGGTCAGGCACCAGCGCAGCGCCTGGGACAGGCCCACGATCTGCGGCAGGAACCAGGCGCTCGCCGCCTCGGGGGTAAGCCCGCGCCGCGCGAAAACGAAGCCGAACCGGGCCGCCGTCGAGGCGATCTTGATGTCCGTGGGCAGGGCGAGGGTGATCCCGACGCCCACCGCCGGACCGTTGAAGGCGGCGATCGTCGCCTTCTTGCAGTCGAACATGGCGTGGGTGAAGCTTCGCCCCAGCGCCCGGGCGCCCCTGGCCGCGGGGTCGCCGAAGTTCTTCGCCCCCTCCCCGCCTTCGGTGTCGAAGCTCCCAGCGCCGGCGGAGATGTCCGCGCCGGCGCAGAACCCCCGCCCCGCACCCGTCAGGATGATCACCCGCACGGAGTCGTCGGCGTCTGCGCGGTGGAAGGCGTCAGCGAGTTCCGCGCCCATCTGGGCGGTGTAGGCGTTGAGCTTGTCCGGCCGGTTCAGGGTTACGGTCAGCACCGGCCCCTCCGTCTCCGCCGTGATCGCCTCATAACTCATCGCGCTGCCCTTCCTACCGCCGCCCTTGACCCGGCCAAGGCCGGCTTTTTCGACACAGAGAGCACAGAGGAGGTGGAGAACACAGAGGCGAACGGAGACGGATCTTCAGTTCGTCCGTCGCTCGACGGGCGGCAATCAACGTCTTCATGCGCCCTTAGCGCGCCCCACTTCCTCGGTGTCCTCCAATTCCTCTGTGTTCTCTGTGTCGGAAGGCATACTCTCCCCTTCCACGCAAACAGCCGAACTATGCGTTGAAGTTCAGCTTCAGACCAGGACGCGGCCAGCGGGTCTTGAGGAGGAGCCCGCGGCCGGAGGAGGTGATCCACGCGTCCCGCATGTCGGCGCCGCCGAAGCAGATGTTGGTCACGATCGGATCGTCTGGAACCGCAAAGTGCTCGGTCGAACCGTCGGGATCGAAGGCGGTGACGCCGCCATTCACGATCGTGGCCGCGCAGACCTTGCCGGCGGAATCCACTGCCAGACTGTCGAGCAGCTGATACCCCGGAAGGGGTCCGAGCACGCGCCCCGGCGCCCACATATCGGCGCTGGTCGCCAGCTGGCCCGGCGCAGATAGATCGAAGCCCCACACGCGGCTGGTATGGGTCTCGGCGACCCAAACTGTCTTCTCATCGGGAGAAAGACCCACGCCATTGGGGGTGATCATGCCCTCGCGAAGGCGGGAGATCTTCGAGCCATCGGGACGCGCGTACAGCAGATGGCCCATCTGCATCACATCGCCGTCGGACTTGCCGAGGTCGGTGAACCAGAAGCCTCCGGTCTTGTCGAACACGAGGTCGTTGGGACCGCGCAGGGGTCGTCCGTCACAGGAGTCGTAGACGGTCTCGACCTTGCCGCTGGATAGATCAACGCGCTGGATCGAGCCGCTCTTGTAGTCGGCGGGCTTGCCGTGCGGCGCGTTGATCCCGTCCGGGCGGGTGACCCACTGGAAGCCGCCGTTGTTCGTCACATAGACCTTGCCGTCGGGACCGATCGCCGCCCCGTTGGGACCGCCGCCCAGGTGGGCGATGATCTCGCATTTGCCGTCCGGGCGGACGCGGGTGAGAGTCTGGCGCTGGATCTCCACCAGCACGACCGAACCGTCGGCCATCGCGATCGGACCTTCGGGGAACTGCAACCCCTGGGCGACCACTTCGAGCTGGAGCTTGCTACTGCCGCGTTCGAGTTCGAGCGTCGTGGACATCCTGCCGCCTCCTCCAGTCTGGGTTTGGGGCGTACAAGCGATGCAAGAAGCCGCACGTTTGCGTCGGAACGGCGCATCGCGAGGGCGCCCTCTTTTGTAGTAACATGTTCTAAATTTCGGACCGCCGTCAAGGCGGCGACGATGCTCAGAACGCCCGTTGGCCCCCCGGCCAGGTGATGGATTTCTGCAAGATGCCGACCAAGCGATCCGCCCTCCTCCGCGAGGCTCCGATTCCCGAAATGCAAGGCCTGCTGCAGGGTGAACCCTCCCCCGTCGGAGGCCGTCGCGAAGCAGGCAAGGCGGAGCGGCGTCGGGCGATCATCAAAGCAGCGCGCGAACTGATCCGCGAGACCGGGAACGCTGGCCTCTCCATGCGGGCCCTTGCCGCCCGGGCGGGCGTCAGCCTCGCGACGCCGTACAACCTCTTCGGCTCCAAGCGGGCGATCGTGGTCGCCATGCTGCAGGACGTCCGCGAATTCCACGAGCAGTTCAGCGCCAAGCGGCCGGCCGACCCGATCGACCGCATCTTCCTCGCGCTCGACACCGCCATCGAACTCTATGTCGGCGACCCGCCCTTCTATCGGACGCTGTGGACGGCCGTGTTCGACGCCAGCGAGGGCATGCGCGAGGAGATCCTCGGTCCAAAAGGCGACGCCTTCTGGCGAGGACTGGTGGACGAGGCGGCGGCGTCCGGCGCCCTGCGGGAGGGGGTCAACCCCAACCTCATAGGCCAGCACCTCGATTTCATCCGGCGTTCGGCGATGTTCGAGTGGGCGGTGGGTCTCATCCCTGCCGAGCGCCTCGCCGCGACCGCCCGCCTGGGCTACGCTTTCATTCTAGCCGGCGCCGTCACGGATGACCGACGCCAGAAGCTCTTTGCCGCTGTCACGGAAGCCCAGCGCCGCCTCGCCTGACGTGTCGCTCTGACGGCGCGTTGCCGCGCCAGATGATAATGCTTCGCAATCTCTAAAAGCCGTGCTACGGCCGCCGCCCTCCAGGCTCTGGCCCGGAGAGTCGGCGTGGAGATCAGAGTAGCGATGGCGGCGTTGGACCAGAGCGTGACGGCGCAGGCGCGGCCCACGGCCGCCGGCGAGGAAGCGCCCGAGGTCACCGCCGTCACCGTAACGGGCGTGCGCGCCCTCCTCGGCGACAAGATCCCCCTCGATGTGCAGGACACGCCGCAGAGCGTGAACGTGGTGCCGCTGAAGCTCCTGCAGGACCAGGCGGACCACCGCCTCGAAGACGCTCTCAAGAACGTGCCCGGCGTGACCCTCAACGCCGGCGAGGGCGCAGCCCGCGGCGACACCGTCAACATCCGCGGATTTTCCGCATTCAACGACTTCTTCCTCGACGGGGTGCGCGATGCGGCGATCTACAATCGCGACAGCTTCGACCTGCAGGAGGTCGAGGTGCTCAAGGGGCCGTCCGCGACCTTGTTCGGCAGAGGCTCGACCGGCGGGGCCATCAACCAGGTCAGCAAGAGCCCGACCCTCGAGGGCTTCCGCACCCTCACCTCCGACGTCGGCACGAACGACGAGTTTCGCAGCACTCTGGATATCGACCAGCCGGTCGGCTCCAATGCTGCGGTCCGGCTGAACGCCATGGGCGAGACCTCCGGAGTCTCCGGGCGCGATACCGTGCAGAATCGCCGCTGGGGTGTCGCCCCGTCCATCGCGATCGGCTTGGGCGAGCCGACCATGGTGACGCTGAACTACATGCACCTGCAGGAGGACGACACCCCCGACTCCGGCGTGCCGTTCGTCAGTGGCCTGCCTGCTCCGGTCCCGCGGGGGTCGTATTACGGGCTCGTCTCCGACCGCGACAAATCCTGGGTGGACGTCGGCACCCTGCGCCTCACCCACGAGATATCACCCGCCGTGACTGTCGCCAGCACGGTCCGCTACGCGAGCTACCGCTTCGACTATGAGTTCGACTCGCCCAACTTCGGCGATCCGCCTCCGGGACTCGGCGGCGCTCCTGGGCCCTCGACTCCCCTCGCGGATGTGCTGGTCGCGCGCGACTCGCCGAGCAGCTTTGGGAAGACGACGAACCTCACCGGCCAGTTCGAGCTTACCGCCCGCTTCGCCACAGGCCCCGTTCGACACGTCCTGGTCGCGGGGACGGAAATCGCGCGCGAGACCAACGACCTCGGTCGCTACGTCAATCCATTCGACGACAATAACTTCTGGGTTGCGCCGACGCCCCTGCTCGCTCCCTTCTCGTACGACAGACGCCCGGCCCAACCCGTTTCCGTCACCCAGTTGACAGACTCGAACTCCGAAGCGGTCTACGCCACCGACACCGCGAGCCTGGGAAGCCACCTGGACCTGATTGCCGGCCTCCGCCTGGACCGCTTCGCGGCGAACTATCATCAGGTGAGTTTGGCGAGCGGCGCCGTGCTTGATCTTGCCCACGTGGACAAGGTCGCGAGCCCTCGCCTCGCGGTCGTTTTCAAGCCAGTCCCATGGGAGAGTGTCTATGTCTCTTACGGGACCTCGTTCGATCCTTCGGCGGAAGCCCTCACTCTGACGAGCTCGACGGCGAACCTCGGTCCGGTGAAGGCCAAAAGCTACGAGGCGGGCTCCAAGACCAGCGTCTTCTCCGGTGGCCTGCTGCTTACCGCGGCGGTGTTCCGCACCCAGGTCGACAACGCCCAGATCAACGACCCCGACAATCCCACCCTCATCACCCTCGAGGGGAACGTGCGCGTGCAGGGCTTCGAGTTGGGCGCCACCGGCCATATTGGCCCCGATCTCGAGGCCACCGCCGGCTACACGCGCCTCGACGGCAAGACGAGCGGGGCGACCGACAGCGGCGGTTATTCGGGGGTAGCCGTGCCCAACCTCGCTCCGAACGCGTTCAACCTGTGGGCGGAGTACGATCTCAGCCGAACCTTGGAAATCGGGGGCGGCGTCAACTACCTGGACCGCCGTGCAGCAAACATCGCCACGCCTAACAGTCCGCTCGCAGTCGTCCCGAGCTATGTCGTCTTCAGTGCGATGACGAGCTACAAGGTGAGAGATTGGCTGACTCTGCGGCTCAACGCGATCAACCTCGCCAACAGGCTTTACTACGAGGGCGTCTATTACAACTCGGCTTCCGAGAACCACGTGCTCCCAGGTCCGGGACGAACGGTGAAGCTCACCGCGCAGGTCGCCTTCTGATGGGCAACGCGCAGTCCGCCGCGCTCCCCGGCGATCGATGGGCGCCCGCGCGCACGGCCGAGGCGCACTATCTTCGCATGTCCCGCCTTCGGCGGATGGACGCGTGTGACCTCAAGCGCCTGATTTCGACGGGGCCTGCCTGTATCGCGCCCTGGCTGAAGAGCGCCGCCCTGTACGGCAATCTTCAGGCCCAGGTCGCGCTCGGCCAGATGCTGCTCGACGGGGCGGGCGTCGCCAAGGATCCGGAGCAGGCCCGAGCGTGGTTCGTCCGCGCCGCGCAGGCCGGCTCCGCCGAAGCCATGAACATGGCTGGGCGGTGTTTCGAGAACGGCTGGGGCGGGCCGACGGACCTGCCCGACGCCGCGGACTGGTACCGGAAGGCGGCTGCCAAGGGCTACGACTGGGGCGAGTACAACTACGCGAACATGCTCTTCGACGGCCGCGGGGTTGCGCGCGACCTCGAAGCGGCCGTCGAGGGCTATCGCCGCGCGGCGAACCGCGGACATGCCCGGGCAATGAACCTCCTGGCGCGCTGCCTCGAGGAGGGTTGGGGCGCGGATCAGAATCCGGCCGCCGCCCGCGCCTGGTACCGCCGCGCCGCCGAAGCCGGCTATTTCCGCGCCCAGTTCAACTATGCAACGCTCCTGGCGTCGGACGGCGAGGTCGAGGCGGCCTTGCCGCTCTTCCGTGCGGCGTTGCGGGAGGCAACGGCCGATAGCGCCGAGGCGATGCGAGGGCTCCTCGCGCGCCAGCCGGACGCCCGCCTTTCCGCCCTGGCGCGGGAGCCCGAGCGATGACCATGCACATCCAGGGCGTGCTCGACCCCGAGGAGCTGCGCCGGTGCCGCGCGACCCTCGCCGGTGCGCCGTGGCTGGACGGCCGGGCGACCGCTGGCGACCAGTCGGCGCGGGCCAAGCGGAACCTGCAGGCGGCGGAGGGCTCGCCTGAGGTCGCGGCGGCCGGCGAGCTGGTGCTGCGGGCCCTCGGACGCAATGCCGGTTTCATGTCGGCCGCCCTGCCCCTGCGGGTCTATCCGCCGCTGTTCAATCGCTACGGCGAGGGCATGAGCTTTGGCGATCACGTCGACAACGCGATCCGCACCTCGCCCGTCTCGGGTCAGAGCTATCGCACCGACCTTTCGGCGACCCTCTTCCTGAGCGATCCGGGCGACTATGATGGCGGGGAGCTGGTGATCGGTGAGGGCGCCTTCGCCGCCAGGGTCAAGCTGGCGGCGGGCGACGTCGTCCTTTACCCGACGACAAGCGTCCACCGCGTGGAGCCGGTGACCCGCGGGGAGCGCTGGGCGTCCTTCTTCTGGGTGCAGTCGCTCGTCGCCGACCCGGGTCAGCGCACGCTGCTCCGCGATCTCGACCGGGCGATCGGCGCCGCGCGGGAGGGGCTGGGCGACGAACATCCCGCCGCCGTCTCCCTAGTCGGCGCCTACCACAACCTCGTGCGGATGTGGGCCCAGCCGTAGAGGGGGCGAAACTGGATCTCGTCCCTCCCCTTCCGGCTACCGGATTCACACATCGATTCCAATTTTCTCTGTCATCCCGGGCCGTAGCGAGCGCGGCGAAGCGAGGACCCGGGACCCAGGGCCACGCCCACGGCGCAGCGGTTCGCGAACCACAGCGGCTCGCCCAGTC
>JAFANN010000184.1 GCA_019232665.1 Caulobacteraceae bacterium
TCGGCTCGCGGGTCACGTCGACGCCTGCGAAGATGCGCGCCGTCTCGGTGATCCCCGGCAGGCGCTCGTGCAGCACCTTCGGGTCGAGGTGATCGAGGTGCAGGAAGATGTGGTCCTTGTTCGGGCCCACTCCGCGCCCCTCACGGATCTCGATCGTCATCGCCCGGCTGACCATGTCGCGGGGGGCGAGGTCCTTCACCGAGGGCGCATAGCGCTCCATGAACCGCTCGCCCTCGGAATTGGTGAGATAGCCGCCCTCGCCGCGCGCGCCTTCGGTGATCAGGCAGCCGGCGCCGTAGATGCCGGTCGGGTGGAACTGCACGAACTCCATGTCCTGCAGCGGCAGGCCGGCGCGAAGGGCCATGCCGCCACCATCGCCCGTGCAGGTGTGGGCGCTGGTGCAGGAGAAATAGGCCCGGCCGTAGCCGCCGGTGGCGAGGACCACCCGCTGGGCGGAGAAGCGGTGCAGGGTCCCGTCGTCGAGCTTCCAGGCGGTGACGCCCCGGCAGGTCCCCTCATCCATGATCAGGTCGAGGGCGAAATACTCGATGAAGAAGTCCACATCCCGGTTCAGCGCCTGGCCATACATGGTGTGCAGCATGGCGTGGCCGGTGCGGTCGGCGGCGGCGCAGGTGCGCTGAATCGGCGCCTCGCCGAAGTTGCGCGTCATGCCGCCAAAGGCGCGCTGGTAGATCTTGCCTTCGGGCGTGCGCGAGAACGGCACGCCCCAGTGCTCGAGCTCGTAGACCGCCGCGGGCGCATTGCGCACCAGGTACTCGATGGCGTCCTGGTCGCCGAGCCAGTCGGACCCCTTGACGGTGTCGTACATGTGCCAGCGCCAGTCGTCCTGGCCCATGTTGCCGAGGCTGGCCGAGATTCCGCCTTGGGCCGCGACAGTGTGCGAGCGCGTGGGGAAGACCTTGGTGATGCAGGCGGTCTTCAGGCCGGCCGAAGCGCAGCCGATGGCGGCGCGCAGGCCCGAGCCGCCTGCGCCGACGACGACGACGTCGAACTTGTGGTCGATGAACTTGTAGGCGGCCAAGTCAGGCTCCCGCGCCAAAGGCGATCTTGAGGATGCTGACAGTGGCGATCGCCGCCGCAGCCCATCCGACGAGGGCGTTGAGGATGAGCAGCGCAGCCTTCGTCAGCGGCTTTTCGATATAGTCTTCGACGATGACGCGCATGCCGATCATCGCGTGATACAGTCCTACGTCTACCGTAAGAATGGCGATCGCCGCGTGCACCGGCGAGGCGAGGATGGAGCGGGCTTCCGCGTACCCGCCGCGCGCAACGGCCACGGCGACCCACACCAGCCAGATCGTCAGCAGGATCAGGGCGACGCCGCTGACCCGCTCTGCGATGAAGGCGCCCACGCCATGCTTGGCGGAGCCCAGTCCCCGCGCCCGTCCAAGGCCCGAGCGATAGAGGCTCACGATGCGCTCCCTTGGCTTATGTGGGCGATCACGAACAGCACGATCGCGGCCACGATGGCGAAGACAAAGGCGACGATGGCGCTGGCGCCGGCGGTGCGCGGCATGAAGCCCTTGCCGGAGTCCCAGAACAGGTGCCGCACGCCCGCGGCGAGGTGGAAGAACAGGGCTACGGCAACGCCGAATAGGACAATCTGGCCGGGGATCGAAGTCAGGACGCTGGAATAGGCGCCGTAAGCGTCCGGCCCGGAGGCTAGGGCGAGCGCCCAGCCCGCAAGGATCAGCCAGCCGACGTAGAGCCCCACGCCGGTCACGCGATTGAAGATCGAGGCTGCCATGGTGACGTGCCAGCGCCACACCTGGACGTGCGGCGAGAGCGGGCGTTCACGCAGGCCCGGAGATGCGTCGGCCATCAGTCCTCTCTCAACCCTCCACAGTCGCGCCGCTTCTAGAGCGCGTTCCGCAAAAGTGGGAACTGGTTTTGCGATCAGAACGCGCTCTATTTTTTGAATCGACGAGCATGATTCAACGAGCAGGCGTTTCCGCCTGATCGCATCATGCTCTAGGCCGCACGGACACGCTAATCAACGAACCGCCGCCAGCCAGTCCTCGGATCGCATCTCCTCGAGCCGCGAGGCGGCCCGCTCGAACTCGAAGGCCTGTTCGCCGTCGGGATAGATCGCGCCCGGCTCGGCCTGAGCCAGCACCGCCAGGCGCGAGCGCGCCTCGTAGAGCGCGTCGATCAGCGTCGCCAGCCGTCGCGCCTCGTTGCGCTTTTCCGGCCGCAGGCGCGGTACGCCCTCGAGGAAGACAGTGTGGAACCGCTCGGCGATGGCGAGATAGTCCTCCGGCCCGCGCGGATGCACACAAGCCTCCTCGAATGTGACCCGCAGCATGCCCTGAGCCGTGCGCGGGAAGACCTCGCGTCGGCCAAGGACCTCCACCGTCGATGAAGCCTCGGGCTCGCCCTCGCGCAGCTCCTGCCAGAGCGTGTCGAACGCGCGCCGGTTGTCGGGATCGTCGGGGGAGAACCAGGTTCCCGCCGCCCGCAACCGCCTCACCCGATAGTCGCGCTCGCCCGGCACCTCCACGACTTCGAGGCGCGAGGTGATCATGTCGATGAAGGGCAGGAACAGCTGGCGATTGAGCCCGTCCTTGTAGAGGTCCCACGGGGGACGGTTCGAAGTCGCCACGAGGGTCACGCCGCGAGCGAAAAGGGCTTCGAACAACCGTCCAAGGATCATCGCATCGGCGATGTCGGTGACCTGTAGCTCGTCGAAGCAGAGCAGGCGTCCCTCGAGGGCGATCATGTCGGCCACAGGCGGGATCGGGTCGTCCCCCCGCGCCGTCCCGAACATCGCTCGCCGCGCGGCGGCGTCGCCCGACCGCCACTTCGCCACCAGCCGGTGCACGTGGGCCATGAAGACGTGGAAGTGCAGGCGCTGCTTGGACGGCGTCGGGGCGGAGGCGAAGAAGAGGTCCATCAGCATGGACTTGCCGCGGCCGACCGGCCCCCAGATGTAGGCGCCGCGCACGCCCTCGGGCTTGCGGAAGAATCCGGGCTTCGGCGCGCTGGAAAGGTCGGCCTCGACGCGAGAGAGCGCATCAAGGGCGGCGGCCTGGGCCGGATCCCCCTGGATCTCCCCGGCCGCGATCTTGGCTTGGTAGGCGGCGCGGGTCAGGCCGGGCATGGGCGCGGGGGTTTACCCACAGGGCGCGCCCGCGTCAAAGGGCGCACAAGGTCGGATGGCCGCGGCGCCGCAGGAGTTGGCCATCGGCGATCAAATCCCGGCGAGCTCGCAGGGGCGTCGCGAGCCTTGGAAAGTTGCGCGACGCTTGCCCTGGAGGGGGGCGCTCGATCAAGGTGGGCCGCATCCGCCCATCCGAGTCCCGAAGATGATCGTCCGCGCCGAAGGTGATTTCCGCTTGAATGACGAGGCCGCCACCACGCGCCTGGGGGCGGCGATCGCCGGCTCGTTGCAGAAGGGCGAGGCGGTGTGCCTTTCGGGCCCTCTTGGCGCAGGCAAATCCGTGCTGGCGCGGGGCCTGGTCCAGGCCCTCGCGCCGAAGGAACGGGACATCCCCAGCCCGACCTACACGCTCGCCCAGTTCTATGAAGGCCGGAAGTTCCCCATCACTCACTTCGATCTGTACCGGCTCGCCTCCGGTGAGGAGGCTTACGAGATCGGCGTCGCCGAGGCTCTGCGTGACGGCGCGGCGGTAATCGAGTGGGCCGAGCGCCTGGGCCACCACCTGCCGCCGAACCGGCTGGACGTCGAACTCGAGATCGACGGCCAGGCGCGCCGCGCCCGGCTGACCCCCGAAGGACGATGGGAAGGCCGTCCGATTGACCTTTGAGCGCGAGGAGGCCCGCCGCTCCTTCCTGGCGGACCATGGTTTTGCGGACGCGCGTCGGGAACGCCTGCCAGGCGACGCCTCGACGCGCGGCTACGAGCGTTTGCATACGCCCTCCGGCTCGACGCTCATCTTCATGGACCAGCCGCCCAGCCTGGAGACCCATCCCTGTCCGCCCGAGGCCACGCCGCAGGAGCGCGCGGACCTCGGCTACAACGCCCTGACCCGTCTCGCCGCCGGCCGTGTCGAAGCCTTCGTCGCCTGCGCCGGCTACCTGCGGGGACTGGGACTTGCGGCGCCCGAGATCCACGCCTTCGACGCGGAGGCGGGCCTGGCGGTGATGGAGGACCTGGGCAATGCGCTCTTCGCGCGCCTGATCGAGGCCGGGACCGACGAAGCGTCTCTCTATGAAGCCGCCACAGACGTCCTGACGTCGCTCCATCATGCAAAGCCGCCTGCGCGCCTGGAGAGCCAGGGCGCGTGCTGGCCGCTGCTCGACTACGACGAACTCGCCCTGATCACGGCCAGCGAGATCCTCATCGAATGGCTTCCACAGTTTGAGCCTGCCGTGAGCTTCTCGCCGGAGGCCGTGGCGGAGTGGCGGGAGATCTGGCGACCGGTCATCGCCCGAGGGGCCGCGGGGGCCAGCGTGTTCTGCCACCGCGACTTCCACGCTGAGAATCTGCTCTGGCTACCCGATCGCTCGGGGCCCGCGCGGGTGGGGCTGCTCGACTTCCAGGACGCCGTGCGCGCGCATCCCGCCTGGGATCTGTCGATGCTGCTGCACGACGCCAGGCGCGACGTCTCTCCGCAACTCGAGGCGGCCGTGCTCAAACGCTACTTCGCCGCCCGTCCCGGGCTCGACCGCAAGGCCTTCATGGCCGACTACCATGCCCTGGGCGCCCTCAACGTCGTACGCATCATCGGCATCTTCGCGCGTCTGGTGGCGCGGGACGGCAAGCCGCGCTACCGGGCCTTCATGCCCAGGCTCTGGCGCTACCTTGACCGCTGCCTGGAGGAGCCCGCGCCGCCGGGGCTCGCGGACTGGCTGGCCCGACACGCCGGAGCCGCCCGCACGTGAAGCGACCCCACACCGCCATGGTTCTCGCCGCGGGCCTGGGCACGCGGATGCGCCCCTTGACCCTCGATCGGCCCAAGGCCCTCGTGGAAGTTGGCGGCCGCGCCCTCGTCGACCATGTCCTCGACCGACTGGCAGCAGCGGGCGTGCGGCGGGCGGTCGTGAATGTCCATGCCTTCGCCGACCAGCTCGAATCTCACGTCCGCCGGCGCTCCGATCTGGAGATCATCATCTCTGACGAACGTGGAGGTGTGCTGGAGACCGGCGGCGGCTTGCGAGCGGCGCGCTCATTGCTGGGCGAGGCGCCGATCCTCGTCGCCAACATCGACACCATCTGGACGGAAAGCGCGGTGCCGGCGGTCGAAAAGCTCATCGGCGCGTGGGACGCCTCGGAGATGGACGACGTGCTCCTGCTCGCGCCCACCAAGGGGTGCCTGGGTTTCGACGGGCCTGGCGACTTCTATCGCGATGCGGTGGGCCGGCTCGAACATCGTGGCGAGCGGGAGAGCGCGCCGTTCGCCTACGCCGGTGTCCACCTCATGAACCCGCGCCTGATCGAAGACTGGCCCGACGAGGCCCATAGCATCTTCGGTCACTGGATGAAGATGGCGGACGCGGGCCGGCTCCACGGCGTCGTTATGGACGGCCTCTGGATGCATGTCGGCGATCCGGCGGCGCGCGCGGCGGCGGAGGCCCGCCTGGCGGAGGCCACATGATCGGCCTCTTCGACCGGCCGGGCCCCCGTTGGTTCGCCATCCCGCCGCATCGGCCTTTCCTGCGGGACCTCGCCTCGGGACTGTGGCGCGAGCTGTCGTCCCGCGGGCCCGAAGGCCTGCCCCGCGCCGTCGTCTTCCTGCCCACGCGACGGGCGGGACGCGGCCTGTCCGAGGCCTTCCTCGAAGCCGCCGGCGGCCGCGCGGTCCTGCTGCCGCAGATCCGCGTCCTGGGCGACCTGGACGAGGGCGAGCCGCCGTTCGAGCCGGGGGACCTCGCCCTCGAACTGCCGCCGCCGATCTCCGCCGAGCGACGGCGATTCGAACTGGCCGGCCTGATCGCCGAGCGCCAGGACATGATCGCGCGCCGCCTCGACGCCGAGGGGGCGCTGGAGCTGGCCGACGCCCTGGGCGCTTTCCTCGACAGCTGCCACCTCGAGGAGCGGGGCGACCCGGCCGCCGTCGCGGCGCTCGCCGAGGGTGAGCTCGCCCGCCACTGGGCCATTTCGGCCAACTTCCTCACCCTGGCCCTCGAGGCCTGGCCGGCGCGGCTGGAAGCACTGGGGATGAGCGATCCGCAGGACCGGCGCGTGCGTCTGCTGCGCCGGCTGGCGGCGCGCTGGAGCGAACGGCCGCCCGAACATCCGGTCGTGCTCGCCGGCTCCACGGGCTCGACCCCGGCGGCGGCGGACCTGATGGCGGTGATCGCCGGCTTGCCCGCGGGATGCGTGGTTCTGCCCGGCCTCGACACCGCCCTGGCCGACAGCGCATGGGCGGAGGTGGGCGAGGCGCACCCTCAGGGCTCCATGAAGCGGCTCCTCGCCCGCGCCGGCCTCGATCGTGACGATGTCGACCCCTGGGACCTGGCGGCTGAGCGCGAGGCCGCGGGGCGCTGGCGTCGGCGATTGATCAACGAAGCCCTGCGGCCGCCGGAGGCGACGGCGGACTGGCTGCCCCTGATCGGCGCGATCCGCGATGAAGGCGCGGGTTCAGGCGTCGATCCGATCGCCGAAGGACTCGACGGCCTGCGGCTGCTGACCGCCCGCGATGAAGAAGACGCCGCGGCCGTCATCGCCCTGATGATGCGGGAGGCGTTGGAGACGCCGGAACTCACCTGTGCGCTGATCACGCCGGACGTCGAGCTCGCCCGCCGGGTCAGCGTGCGCCTGACCCGCTGGGGGATCGAGGCGGACGTCTCGGCCGGCCGGCCGCTGGCCGCGACGTCGGTGGCGACGCTGGCCGCCCTCCTCGCCCGCGCCGTCGCCCAACTGGTGGACCCGGTCCTCCTGCTCGCCCTGCTCAAGCACCCGCAGGCGCGGCTGGACATGAGCCTATCCGAGCTCGCCGCGGCTCGCCGTCGGCTGGAGCGCAGCGGGCTGCGGGGGCCGCGTCCGGCAACTTGGCAGGCTCTGGAGACGCGGCTGAACGAAGCCAGGCGGGAGGACGACAGCGGCGCCCGCGACCGATCGATCGACGCCGCCATCGACCTCGCCCGTCGCGCGCGCACCCTGTTGGACTCGCTCTCCGCACCCTTCGCCGACGGCGCCGCCCCGGTCGCCGAAGCCGCCGCGGCGTTGGCCGAGGGTCTGGAGACGATCTGTCGTGGACCCGACGGCGTCTCGCCCTGGACCGGACCGGCGGGCGAGGCGACTGCGTCCCTGCTCGCCTCGATGATCCACGAAAGCGGCGCCTTGCCGGATGCGACAGCGGCCGGGTTCGCCGACCTGCTGGAGGGACTCCTCGGCCGGCAGATGCTGCGCGCCGGACCTCCGGCCCATCCGAGACTTCGGATCCTCGGCGTCCTCGAAGCGCGCCTCACCCACGCCGACCGGTTGATCCTGGCGGGACTCGAGGAGGGCGTATGGCCGCCGACCGCCACGGCCGATCCCTTCCTCTCGCGGCCCATGCGCGAGCGCCTGGGCCTGCCGCCGCCCGAGCGTCGCATCGGCCTTTCGGCCCACGATTTCGCCCAGGCGGCCGCCGCCCCCGATGTCGTGTTGGTCAACATCGAGCGCCGCGGCGGCGCGCCGGCGGTCGCTTCGCGATGGCTGTGGCGACTGCGGACGCTCGCTCGGGGAGCCGGCGTCGAGCCGGCGGGCCGGCCCGATTTGGTCGCCTGGGCGCGCGCGCTCGACGCGCCCCTGGCCGATCCGCCGGCGGAGCTGGCGCCGGCCAGGCGACCGCGACCGACGCCACCGCTCGAGGCGCGGCCCCGTACCCTGCCGGTCACCGCCATCGAGCGCTGGGTGCGCGATCCTTACGGGCTCTACGCTCGCAACATTCTCGGACTCCGCCCGCTCGACCCGCCAGACGCCCCCGTCGAAGCGCTGGCACGGGGAACCGCCACGCACGCCGCGTTCGAGCGGTTTGCACGCGAGCATCCGGACCTGCTGCCGGACGACGCCGAGGCCCTGTTCGCCAGCTTCCTTATCGAGGCCCTGGCCGAAGCGGGCATGCCGCCGGCGGCGCTGGCGCGGGAGACGGCGCTTGCGGCCAATCTCGCCCCCTGGGTCGCCGCCTTCGAGCGGGAGCGCCGCGAGGGCGCCCGCCTGGTCGTCGAGACAGAGGGGCGGATGACGATCGAAGGCCCCCTTGGCCCGTTCGCCCTCACCGCCCGCGCCGACCGCATCGAGGTGCGCGGGCGACAGGCCGACGTGCTCGACTTCAAGACCGGCTCGGCGCCCACCCGGAAGATGATGGAGGCGGGCCTCTCGCCCCAGCTGACCCTTACCGCCGCGATCCTGGCGGCCGGCGGCTTCGAGGCGCTGGGGCCGCTCTCCCCGCGCGAACTCGCCTATGTCCGCGTCAGCGGGGGCCGGATCCCCGGCCGCGTGGAGGAGCGGGCGCAGGGAGACGCCGTCCAGCTTGCCGCCAGCGCGCTGGAGGGCCTCGCCCGTCGCGTCGCTCACTTCGACCGGCTGGAAACGGGCTACGTGTCGCGCGCCGCGATGCAGTTCGTCGGCGGCCACGGCGACTACGATCACCTTGCGCGCGTGTGGGAGTGGAACGTGATCGGCGAAGACGCCGGAGAGCCGGCATGAGCGGCGCCGATCCGCAAACCTCGGCCTCCGATCCGCGCGCGTCGGTCTTCGTCTCGGCCAACGCCGGCTCGGGCAAGACCTCGACGCTGGTCAAGCGGGTGGCGCGCGTCCTGCTGGCGGGCGCGCGTCCCGAGGCGATCCTCTGCGTCACCTACACCAAGGCGGCCGCGGCAGAGATGCAGCGGCGGCTGTTCGACATGCTCGGCAAATGGTCGGTGATGAAGGACGATTGCCTCGCCAAAGAATTGGCGGAGATCGGCGAGCCGGGCGCCCACCTCTCGCTCGCCCGCGCCCTCTTCGCGCGTGCGCTGGAGACGCCGGGCGGCCTGAAGATCCAGACCATCCACGCCTTCTGCGAGGCGCTGCTCCGGCGCTTTCCCCTGGAGGCGGGGGTGTCGCCGGGCTTCGCGGTGCTCGACGGCATGGCGGCGGCTGATCTCTCCCGCGCGGCGCGCGCCGAGTTGGCCGAACTCGCGCTCGCCAGCCCGAACGGCCCTGTCGGCGAGGCCTACGCGCACCTCAGCGTCGAGCTCGACTGGCGAAGCTTCGAGGGCCTTCTCGCCGCCTTCGAGGCCAGGCGCACGGCGATCGAGGCTTATGCCGCCGACTGTGAGACGCGCGGCGGCTATATGATCGACGTCTGGCGGCGCTGCGGATTCCAGGAGGTGGAGAGCGTCGAGGCGATCGAAGGCGAAGCCCTCGCGCGCCTCAGGTGGATCAGCTGGCGCCGGGCCAGGGATGTCCTCGCCGCCAGCCGGGCGATGACCGACCAGCAACTGGGCGAGCTGATCGCCGCGGTCGAGCCGGGCTGCGGCTTCGAGCGGGTCCGGGCGGTGTTCTTCACCACGGCGGGCGAGCGGAGGGCGCGCCTGGGCACGAACGCCGTCGATCCCGCCGTCCGGAGCTGGCTCAAGGAAGAGCAGCAGCGCTGCATCGAAACCTGCGAGCGTCTGAAGGCGGCGAAGGTGGCGGAGGACACCGTCCACGTCCTCACCCTCGCCCGCGCCTACGGCGGTCTCTACGAGGGGGCCAAGGCCGCACGCCGCGCGCTCGACTTCGGCGACCTCATCGCCCGCACCGAGGAACTCCTGATCCGCAAGGCCGACGCCGCCTGGGTCCTCTACAAGCTGGACGGCGGCCTCGACCACGTCCTCCTCGACGAGGCGCAGGACACCGCGCCCGAGCAGTGGGCTATCCTCGGCGCCCTGACCGACGAGTTCTTCGCAGGCGCGGCGGCTGCGCAGATCCGCCGGACAGTGTTCGTCGTCGGCGACGAGAAACAGTCGATCTTCTCCTTCCAGGGCGCCGCGCCCGAGCGCCTCGCCCGGGAAGCGCAGGCGCTGGCCACGCGGGCGGTGGAGAGCGGTCGCACCTTCCGCCAGTCACGCCTGCTGGAGAGCTGGCGCTCGACACCCGAGATCCTCGCCTTCGTCGATTCGGTCTTCGAGGACCCGGACGCTCGGGCCGGGATCACGCCGGGCGAAGGCGGCAATGTCTTTCGCATCGCCCCGCGTCACGTCGCTCGCCGGACCGATCACGGCTGCATCGATCTGTGGCCGCTAGAGATCGATGTCCCCGCCGAGGAGGTCGATCCCTGGTCGCCGGTGGACAGCGATCCGCCAACCAGCGCGGTCAAGCGCCTGGCGCGGCGCATAGCCATCGAGATCCGCGCCGCGGTGGAGCGGGGCGATGGCGTCGGCGCCCGCCGCGACGGAACCCGCCGCGCCTGCGCCTGGGGCGACTTCCTCATCCTCGTGCGCCGGCGTGGCGCCCTGTTCGACGAGATCATCCGGGCTTTGAAAAGAGAGGGCGTCCCCGTCGCGGGCGCCGATCGGCTTACCCTGACCGAACATGGCGCCTTCGACGACCTGATGGCGCTGGGGAGGGTCGCGCGCTTTCCCGGCGACGACCTCACCCTTGCCGGTCTGCTGCGCAGCCCGTTCTGCGGCGTCTCGGACGAGAGCCTGTTCGACCTGGCCTATGGACGCCATGGCTCCCTCTGGGGCGCACTGCTCGAGCGGGAAGGCGAACGGCCCGAGTGGACCACTGCGGCCGATCTGGCGCGGTGGGCCGCCTCGCACGCGGGGGCGTCGCCCTTCGACTTCTACAGCCGGGCCCTGCAGCGACTGGACGAACACGGCCGGACCATGCGCCAGCGCCTCCTCACGCGTCTTGGGGCGGAGGCGGAACAGGCGATCGACGCCTTCGCCTCGCAGGCTCTGGAGGCGGAGGGACGAGGCGTGCGCGACCTCGAACGCTTCCTGGCGTCGATGTCGGGCGCCGACATCTCCATCAAGCGCGAGCAGGACGAGAGCCGGGAGGACGCGGGCCCGGTCCGCGTGATGACAACGCACGGCGCCAAAGGCCTCGAGGCGCCGATCGTAATCCTGCCCGACACGACGACGCGCACGACCTGGCAGGGGGAAGCCCTGATGGCCACCGCCGACGGCGGCTTCCTGTTCGCCCCACGCAAGAGGGACGACTGCCCGGCGTCGGCGGACGCCCGCGCCCGTCGCGACGAGGCGGTCGAGCAGGAAGCCGCGCGCCTGCTTTACGTCGCCCTCACCCGGGCCCGGGACCGCCTGATCGTCGCCGGTGTCCGGACCCTGCCACAGTTCTTCGAGCGCAGCTGGCGCGATTATGTGGAGCGCGCCTTCGACCGCCTCGACGCCCACGGCTTCACGCTTCTCGATGGCGCGCACGGCCAGAGACACGGCGACGATCCCATTCCCGCGGCGGCGGCGGAGATTTCGGAGACGTCGGACGCCGATCTGCCGCTCTTTGCGCGCGCCCCCGCGCCGCGAGAGAGAGCGCCGCGGTCCGCCTCGCCCACGGCTCTCGCCGATTTCGAGGCCGGCGCCGCGCCCTCGCCCCTGGCGCTGTCCGGCGGACTGGGCCGCTATCGTCGCGGCGAGATCATCCACCGCCTTCTGGAGCGCCTGCCGGACGTGGCGCCGGCCGATCGTTCAGCGGCGGCGGCGGCGAGCCTTCGCCGGGAGCGCGATCTGACGGAGGCGCAGCGGATCGAGATGGCCGCGGCCGCGCTCTCCGTGCTCGAGGACGAGCGCTTCGCTGCGGTGTTCGGTCCCGGCTCCCAGGCCGAGGTGGGGATCGCCGGCCGGCCCGACGGCCTCGGGATAACGGTCGCCGGCCGCATCGACCGGCTCGTCGTCGCGCGCGACCGGGTCCTGATCATCGACTTCAAGACCAACCGCCCGGCGCCCGCGCGGATCGAAGCCGCCGACCCCGGCTACATCCTGCAACTCGCCCTCTACGTCGCCGTCCTGAGGGAGAGCTATCCAGAGCGCCCCGTCGAAGCCGCCCTCGTCTGGACCGACGGACCCCGCCTGATGCCTGTGCCGGACGAGATGATAGATTCGGCTCTGGGCGAGTTGCGGCGGCGGTCGGGCGAGCCTGTCGCAACCCGTTCCGAAGCCAGGCCGCCGCAAATGACGGAAGACGCCTAGAGCGCCGCTCACGCCTCGCCTGAAGGCGACGTCAGGAAAACTCGGAGGTCGGCGGGGCGCTCACGCCAGCCTCGACATTGACGACGCGCGGCGCAGCCCTAAATCCTGGCCACTGAATCGCACGAGGATCCCGAAAGGATTCGTACATGAGCACCGTCGCCGTCACCGACCAATCCTTCGAGACCGATGTCCTGAAGGCCAATGGCCCTGTCCTGGTGGACTTCTGGGCCGAGTGGTGCGGCCCGTGTAAGCAGATCGGCCCCGCCCTGGAGCAGATCGCCAGCGAACTTGCCGGCGAACTCACCGTGGCCAAGATCAACATCGACGATTCGCCGACCACGCCGGCCCGCTACGGGGTGCGCGGCATCCCGACGATGATGCTGTTCCGCGACGGCCAGATGGCGTCGATGAAGATCGGTGCCATGCCCAAGAGCAAGATCCTCGACTGGCTGGCCGAGACGGGCGTCAAAACCGCCGCGTAGCAAGCGATCGCGCCCGTTAAGGCGCAAACGAGAATACCCGAGTAAAGCGGCTGCCTTCTCCCCTTGCGGGAGAAGGTGGACGCCGCAGGCGGACGGATGAGGGGTCGCGCCCAGCTCTTCGCATTGCGCTCCGCCGCTGACTACTAAAGAGAAATATTAACCACGAACCTCACGGACTACACGAACAAGAAGAAATTTTCATTGCGCCTTCGGCCGTCTATGAGGTCACGACCGCTTACGTAACCACGGCGCCGTTCGTGAGGTTCGTGTGAAACATCGAACGCTCGGGCCGCAACGACCTTTCAGGCGGGCAGAGCCGTCTACCCCTCATCCGACCCGCTTTGCGGGCCACCTTCTCCCGCAAGGGGAGAAGGAAACCTTCATCGGACCTTTGTCAGACGGGCCAAGTCTCGGGACTCATGCCCAGCACGTCGCCGGCGAAGTGTAATGAGCCGGCCATGACGATGTGGGGGGCAAGTCCGGACTGACCGGCTGCGCTAGCGACACCGGCCTCCACGCCGTCCACGACATCGGCCGCCAGACCTGCCGCGCGCGCCGCTTCCGCCAGGTCGCCAGGGGGCGTGGCGTTGGGCGAGCTGAAGCTCGTGGTGAGGATCCGCGGCGCCAGGGGCGCGAGACGCTCGAAGAAGCCGCGGGCGTCCTTTCGCCCGAGCATGCCCACCACCAGCGTGACAGGCCGGCCGTCGCGGCCGCTCAGAGACCGGCAGGCGTCCGCCAGAGCGACCGCGGCGTGCGGATTGTGGGCGCCGTCGAGCCAGAGATCCGAAGCGCCGGCCGTCCTGGCGAGCGGACCGCGGTCGAGCCTCTGGAACCTCGCCGGCCACACCGCGGACGCCACGCCGCGCGCGAGCGCCACCTCGTCGATCCGCACATCCCCGAGGGCACGAATCGCCGCCACCGCGAGACCGGCGTTGGCGAACTGGTGTGCGCCGCGCAGGGACGGAGCGGGAAGGTCGTAGAAGGCGTCGGCCGTCTGGATCGCGAGCCGGCCCCGCTGCTCCCAGACGTCGAAGTCCCGGCCCATCAGGGTCATCGGCGCGGAAAGGGCGAGCGCCTCGCGCTCGATCACCTCCAGGGCCTCCTCCTGCTGGCGGGCGACGATCACCGGGCGGCCGGGGCGGATGATCCCGGCCTTCTCCCAGGCGATCTTCGAAAGCTCGGGTCCCAGCCACTCGAGGTGGTCGTAATCCACCGGCGTGATCATGGTCACCGCCGGGGCGGTGAAGACGTTGGTGGCGTCGAAGCGGCCGCCCAGGCCCACCTCGACGATGCACAGGTCCGCCGGCGCCTGGGCGAAGGCGTGGAAGGCCAGGGCCGTCGTGATCTCGAAGAAGCTTATCGGCTCGCCGCGATTGGCGGCCTCGACCTCCTCGATCCGGCCTTCGAGCGCCTCGTCCGAGATCAGCTCGCCCGCCAGGCGGATGCGCTCGGCGAAGCGGACGAGGTGGGGCGAAGTGAGGACGTGGGTCCTGAGGCCGGCGGCCTCGGCAATCGCGCGCAGGAAGGCGACGGTTGAGCCCTTGCCGTTCGTCCCGGCGACGTGGATCACCGGCGGCAGACGATCCTGCGGACGGCCGAGGGCGGTCAGGAGCCTCTCGATACGCCCCGTGGAAAGATCGATCAGCGACGGGTGCAGGGCCCGCAGGCGGCGGATCACGCCGTCGGAGGAGCGGATCGCGTCGTAGTCGTGGGACACGAGGCCCTCGCTCAAGCGGCCCGCAGCCGCGCGCGGCCCGCCATCAGGGTGCGCAAGATCGAAGCCAGCACCTCGGGAATCTCGCGGCGGACGACGACCCGGTCGACCATGCCGTGATCGAGCTGGAACTCGGAGGTCTGGAAACCTCCAGGCAGAGTCTCGCGGATCGTCTGCTCGATGACGCGCCGGCCCGAGAAG